>NZ_CALPCU010000003.1:0-131431 GCF_943193085.1 Vermiculatibacterium agrestimuris
TTCTTCCGGGACAACTCCGCCCGGCGCAGGACAAAGGCATACAGCACCTTCGCTTCGTTGCTCAAGGGGAGCCGCCCGGCTTTTTTATACCAATATGCCTCAATCCCGTTGTGGAACGTGAACAAATTGTGAACAGAAAATTTGGGCAAAATACTAAAGTATCTTAAATATATAGAAATTGCTTGAAACACGGCATATTTATGGTATTATAAATATGCTTAATAATTAAGCGACAAAATTGTAGAAGGAGGAAAAGAGATGAAACAGGCAGAAAAGAAAAAATTAGGGTTACTTGATATCTTTGGCTTGGGGGTCGGCGGGACAATTGGCTCAGGGATCTTTGTCATGTTGGGTTCGGGAATCGGATACACCGGAAGATCCATTGTACTGGCGTTGTGCATTGCCAGCGTGTACATCCTTTTTGCGTATCTGTATCACCCCATTATGGCATCCATGTTTGTCATGCCTGGCGGAGATTATGATATGAGGGCCATGCTGCTGGGGCCGACGATGACCGGCTTTTCCGCATTGGTCACCCTTCTGAACGGCTTTGGCATGGCGTCCTTTGGCATGGCGTTCTCCAGCTATTTTGTCTCTGTATTTACAAGTCTGGAGCCCTATCAAAATTTGATAGCGGCCGCACTGATGCTGGTGTTTTTCGGTATGTCGCTGGGCGGAACAAAGATGATGTCCAGTGTGACGACGGTGATTACCTTTGTGCTGCTGGCGTCTATTGCCATGTTTGTGATTATGGGTGTGCCGCAGGTAAAGCCGGGCTTTTGGTCAAATGAGGACGGACTTTTCTGGGCCAACGGCGCCCAAGGCTTTATCAGCGCCATTGCGATCATGGCCTTTGCGTGCCAAGGTACCACACAGCCCCCTGTTTCCGTCATGGCGACCACAAAGAAAGCGCGCCGCACGATCCCCTTGGGAATTCTGCTTATTACCATAACAGTGGGCATTGTGTATGCACTGATGGGCTATGTGGCCAGCGGTGTGCTTCCGGTAGAGCAGGTCATGGGGCAGAATCTGTCCTTGGTAGCCGGAGAGATCTTTACCCCCACGCTGTTTAAGGTGTTTATTTTGGGCGCGGCCTGCTGTGCTATCATGTCCTCTCTGTGTGCCGGCATCGTAATGCAGCGTTATCCGCTGCTGGCGGTGGCGGAAGACGGCTGGCTGCCCAAGGTTTTTAAAAGGACGACGAAGAACGGCTATCCTTACATGGTGATGGGCTTGCTGCTGGCCTTCTCCATCCTGCCGCTGTTTACCGACTTGACCATTGACACCCTGATCTCTTTGGTCATGATCCCCACCATGGCCATCAACGCGTACATGAACATCTCGCTGATCAAATTGGTAAAGGATTATCCGGAGCAGTGGAAGAACGCGACGCTCCATATGCCTACGCCGGTATTTAATGTGGTATGCGTGGCCAGCGCCGCTTGCGCATTGGCCGTGGCCTATTACCTGTTTAAGGATATGAACACTACCTCTATGATCCTTTGCGTGGTAGTAATTGCGGCAATGATCATTCTGTCTCAGATCAGCCTGCGGACGGGCTCGGTGAAAAAGGAAGACCTGCTGGCAAAGCGGGAAGAGATCGCCGCAGCCGCTATTGCCGCCACAGCGGCGGAGGACTAAGACGCATGAAATATGATTTTACCTCGGTCATCGACCGAAGAGGAAAGGACGCTTTAGCGGTAGATGCTGTTGGAGCGGTGCCCGGCGGCCCGGGATTGCCCGGGGAGGGGTTTGACATTATCCCCATGTGGGTGGCAGATATGAATTTTCCCACCTGCCCTACGATCCCGGAGGCCATTATTGAGCGGGCCAAACACCCGATGTACGGCTATTTTCAGCCGCGGGAGGAGTATACCCAGGAGATCATCCACTGGCAGGAAAAGCGCAACGGGGTCACGGGTTTAACGAAGGAATGTATCGGCTATCAAAACGGTGTGTTGGGTGGGGTTGTCGCGGCTCTGAATATCCTTTGTTCTAAGGGCGGGAATGTGCTGATCCACTCTCCCGCCTATGTGGGCTTCATTGACAGCCTGACCAACAACGGATACAACGCCGTGTATTCTTCTCTGGTGAAGGATGAGCGGGGAATTTGGCGAATGGACTTTGAGGACATGGAACGGAAGATCAAAGAGAAGTCCATCCACACGGCGATTTTTTGTACGCCCCACAATCCCTATGGACGGGTTTGGGAAGAATGGGAAGTAAAACAATTCATGGATCTGTGCAAAAAATATGACGTCTATGTGGTTTCCGATGAAATTTGGTCGGACATTATTCTGACGGGCCACAGGCATATTCCGCCTCAGTCCGTGAGTGAAGACGCCCGCAACCGGACTGTAGCAGTCTACGCTCCGTCGAAAACATTTAACCTGGGTGGGCTGATCGGGGCATATCACATTATTTATAATAAATGGCTTCGGGATCGGGTGGAGAAGGAAGCGTCTCTGTCCCGGTATAATGAAATGAACGTACTGACCATGCACGCCCTGATCGGAGCATACAGGCCGGAGGGATATGAGTGGTGTGACGAGCTGTGCCAAACGCTTACGGAAAACATCAATTGGGCAGTGGATTACATCAACCAACACTTTGAAGGCGTAGAGGTCACGAAACCGGAAGGAACCTATATGCTGTTCCTTGATTGCAGTGAATGGTGCGCCAAGCACAAAAAGACCCTGGAAGAGCTGGAGAATATGGGGTATAAGGTTGGAGTTGCCTGGCAGGACGGAAAAATGTTTCACGGCCCCTGCCATATCCGGATGAATCTGGCGCTGCCCTTGTCCCGGGTCAAGGAAGCCTTTGACCGACTGGACAAATACGTGTTCAACGCATAAGACAAATTCCTCACCTCTCTCTTAGGGGCGGCCCTCCGGGCCGCCCCTACTTATTTACAAATTCTTCTTTTTTATTGTGGGAAAGTGTGGTATACTATACCCTGTTGTATTATGGATATATCACCCCGCAAAGGAAAGGTGAACAAGATATGGGAATTTTGCAAAAGCTCTTCGGTACCACCTCGGAGAAGGAAGTCCGGGCGCTGGAGCCCATCGTGAAGAAGATCGAGGCGCTGGAGGAGGAGTACAAGGGCCTCACCGACGCCCAGCTCCAGGCCAAGACCCCGGAATTTAAGGAGAGGCTGAAGAGCGGCGAGAGTCTGGACGACATCCTGCCCGAGGCCTTTGCCACCTGCCGGGAGGCCTCCTGGCGGGTGCTGGGGATGCGCCACTTCCGGGTGCAGCTCATCGGCGGCATCATCCTCCACCAGGGACGCATCGCCGAGATGCGCACCGGCGAGGGCAAGACCCTGGTGGCCACCCTGCCCGCCTACCTCAACGCCCTTACCGGCGAGGGGGTGCACATCGTCACCGTCAACGACTATCTGGCCAAGCGCGACTCGGAGTGGATGGGCAAGCTCTACCGGTTCCTGGGCCTCAGCGTGGGCCTGATCATCCACGACGTGCCCCCCACCGAGCGCAAGGCGGCCTATGCCGCCGATATTACCTACGGCACCAACAACGAGTTCGGCTTCGACTACCTGCGGGACAACATGGCCATCTACGCCAGCGAGCTGGTGCAGCGGGGCCACGCCTTCGCCATCGTGGACGAGGTGGACTCCATCCTCATCGACGAGGCCCGCACCCCCCTCATTATCTCCGGCCAGGGGGATCAGTCCACCCAGCTCTACCAGATCGTGGATCACTTTGTCTCCACCCTCAAGTGCAAGGTCTACGCCAAGACCGACGCCAAGGAGGAGGAAGATCCCGACTTGGACGCCGACTACGTGGTGGACGAGAAGGCCAAGACGGCCACCCTCACCGCCCGGGGCGTGGAGAAGGCGGAGCGGGCGTTCAACATCGAGAATCTGTCCGACCCGGACAACGCCACCCTCTCCCACCACATCAACCAGGCCATCCGGGCCCGGGGCATCATGAAGCGGGACATTGACTACGTGGTGAAGGACAACCAGGTCATTATCGTGGACGAGTTCACCGGGCGGCTCATGTTCGGCCGCCGGTTCAACGAGGGGCTCCACCAGGCCATCGAGGCCAAGGAGCACGTGGAGGTGCAGCGGGAGAGCAAGACCCTGGCCACCATCACCTTCCAGAATTATTTCCGCCTGTACGGAAAGCTCTCCGGTATGACGGGCACCGCCATGACCGAGGAGGAGGAGTTCAACGGCACCTACGCCCTGGACGTGGTGGAGATCCCCACCAACAAGGCGGTGGCCCGGGAAGACCACGACGACGTGGTCTATAAGTCCGAAGCGGGCAAGTTCCGGGCGGTGATCGAGCAGATCAAGGAGTGCCACGAAAAGGGCCAGCCGGTGCTGGTGGGCACCATCTCCATCGAAAAGTCGGAGATCCTCTCCGAGATGCTCAAGCGGCAGGGGATCAAGCACAACGTGCTCAACGCCAAGAACCACGAGAAGGAAGCGGAGATCGTGGCCCAGGCGGGCAAGTTCGGGGCGGTGACTGTGGCCACCAACATGGCCGGCCGTGGTACGGACATCATGCTGGGCGGCAACGCCGAATTTTTGGCCAAGGCCGACCTGCGGCGGGCGGGGATGAGCGATGAGCTCATTGCCGAGGCCACCGGCTTTGCCGATACCGACGACCAGGAGATCATTGCGGCCCGGAAAGCGTTCCAGGAGGCGGAGGCCAAGTATAAGGAAGAGATCAAGCCGGAGGCCGACCGGGTGCGCCAGGCCGGGGGCCTGTTCATTGTGGGCACCGAGCGGCACGAGTCCCGCCGGATCGACAACCAGCTGCGGGGCCGTGCCGGCCGTCAGGGCGACCCCGGCGAGACCCGGTTCTTCCTGTCCCTGGAGGACGACATTATGCGCCTGTTCGGCTCCGAGCGGGTGATGGGCATGATGGATCGGCTGGGCGTGGACGAGGACACCCCCATTGAGCAGAAGATGCTCACCAACGCCATTGAAAACGCCCAGAAGCAGGTGGAATCCCGGAACTTCCAGACCCGGAAGAGCACCCTGGAATACGACGATGTGATGAATACCCAGCGGGAGGTCATCTACAAGCAGCGCCGTCAGGTGCTGGACGGGGAGGACATTCACAACAGTATCCGCAAGATGCTGGACAGCACCATCGCCAACGCTGTGATGGGTCATACCGGGGAGCACGAGCATTTGGACGCCGAGGGTTGGCGCGCCGCCACCGAGCATTTCCGCGGGGTGTTCCTGGCTCCTGACGAGATGCTCTACACCGATGAGGAGCTCGCCAGTATGTCCTCTGAGGAGCTGATCGAGAAGCTCCAGGAGCGGGCCTCCGCCATTTATGACGCCAAGGAGCAAGAACTGGGCGAGGTGCTGATGCGGGAGCTGGAGCGGGTGGTCATGCTCCGGGTGGTGGACGAGTACTGGATGGATCATATCGACGCCATGCAGGAGCTGCGCCAGGGCATCGGTCTGCGGGCCTATGGCCAGAGCGACCCCATCATCGAATACAAGCGGGAAGGCTACGATATGTTCGAGGAGATGATCGCCGCCATTCAGGAGGAGACCGTGCGCAGGATGTTCCTGGTGCGCGTCCAGCCTCAGGGCGAGGTGAAACGGGAGCGGGTGGCCAAGGTCACCGGCGAGTCCGGCGGCGGCGACGGTACCGTAAAGAAGCAGCCGGTGGTGCGCAAAGGGGTCAAGATCGGCCGGAACGACCCCTGCCCCTGCGGCAGCGGAAAGAAATGGAAGAAATGCGACTGCAAGGAGTATCATTCCGAAGAGGACGTATGAGCGTCTGAAGGTGTGGGCGGCCTGCCCCGCTGTGATAGAATTTGAGCGCCAGCCCTCACCGATCCCGACAGGGGGCGGTGAGGGCTGCGTTTATAGGGAGGCAAAGCAATGGCCTTTTATGACAAGAAAACCGATGGACTGATCCTGCACACCTCTTCTCTTCTGGAGGAGGCGGGGGTCATTCACGCCGTCACTACTCGGCCGGGAGGGGCGTCGGAGGGCATCTACACCTCTTTGAATCTGGGACGAAACCGGGGAGACGCGCCGGAAAAGGTGCAGGAAAATTACCGGCGGGTCTGCGCTGCCCTGGGGGTGGACATACATCGAATGGTGTCCTCCAGTCAAGTACATGGCGACCTGGTTCGGCGGGTCACGGAGGAGGATATCGGGAAGGGGCTGGACAGGGAGATCGATTACGACGCCGATGGACTGGTGACCGATATCCCCGGCGCGACCCTGACGGTTTTCGGGGCAGACTGCCTTACTATTCTGCTCTATGACCCCTTCAAACAGGTCGCCGGCGCCGTCCACGCCGGATGGCGGGGCACTGCCCTGGGCATCACAGAGCGGGCAGTGGAGCGGATGGTGAGCGACTACGGATGTCGTCCGGAGCACATCCTGGCGGCCGTTGGGCCGGGGATATCCCGATGCTGTTTTGAGACGGACGAGGACGTTCCCAGGGCAATGGAAAAGGCTCTGGGAGAGGCTGCGTTTGACTTTGTAGACAGGAAAGAAAATGGGAAATATCACGTTGATCTAAAGGGGATAAATGCATTGCGGCTGAAGCGATGCGGCGTTTTGACTACAAACATAGACGTATCTCCTGACTGCACCATGTGCGCGTCGGAGAAGTACTGGTCGCACCGCGCCACAGAGGGCCGGCGCGGCAGCCAGGCGTCCCTGATCTGCTTGAGGGAAAAGATATGAAAAGGGGAGGAGAAAGAGCGCTGGCTTTGGCGCTGATGATGGCGGTGGGATTGTCCGGCTGCGGCCAGCCTCACCTGGAGGCGCCGCTGGAGGAGGTCACGGCCACCCCCGTCAACACAGCGGCCGGGGTGAAGGAGGAGAAGCCCTTTGCCCTGGCCTGCTATCCCGCCGGCGGATTCCACCCGATCAATGGAAATAACCGCATCAATCTGATGCTCTCTCCCCTGCTCTACCGGGGACTGTTCTCCGTGGACGGACAGTTTCGGGCGAAGGAGGAGCTGTGCGAGAGCTATACTGTCAGCGAGGATGGCCTTGTATGGACGTTTCACCTGGTTCAGGCCAGCTTTTCCGACGGCTCGTCCCTGACGGGTGCAGATGTGGCCGCGTCTCTGGAACAGGCGAGAAAAAGCGCCCGGTATGGCGGACGGTTGAAGGATGTGAACCGGGTGACGCCGGGAGATGGATCGGTGACGCTGACCCTTTCCCGGGCCAACGGAGCCCTGCCGCTTTTATTGGATATCCCCATTTTCAAGGAGAGCGAGGATCCCCAGCGGCCGCTGGGGACGGGGCGGTATTATCTGGCGGGAGAGGGGGAAAAGCTGTGCCTGGCGGCCCGGGATGGGACGGAGGCGCCTGTGGATCCCATCCCCCTGCGCTCCATCAGCTCCGGGGATGACCTGGTTTACGCCTTTGACGCTCAGGAGGTCGCTCTGGTGGACGCGGATCTGACCGGCACCAACAGCCTGGGCTACTCCGGACGCTTTGAGACCACGGATTACCCCACGTCCACGCTGCTCTACGTGGGGTGCAACACAAGGAGCGGGGCGTGCCGGGATGTGCGGGTGCGCCAAGCACTGCTGCGCGCCTTTGACCGAGAGGGCATTGCGCGGCGCCTTCTGGATCGTCACGCCGTGGCCTCGCCCCTGCCTATTCACCCCTGGGCGGAGTGCTACGACGGGGAACTGGCGGAGAGTCTGCGGCAGGATCTGACAGTGACAGGAGAGATCTTGAAGCTGGCGGGTTGGGAGCCGGATGAGGAGGGCCGCCTGCGGCAGGGGCGCAGCGCGTTGACCCTGCGGCTGATCGTGAACCAGGACAACATTTATAAAGTAACGGTGGCCGAGGCCCTGGCGGAAACGCTGCGGGAGCTGGGCTGTGACGTGACGCTGGCCAAGCTGCCCTGGGAGGAATTTACCGTGGCTCTGAGCCGGGGGGAGTTCGACCTCTATTTGGGAGAGACCACGCTTACCGCTGATTTTGACCCGGAGGCGCTGCTCTCCGGCAGCCTGAATTATGGCGGCTTTACCGACCGGGAGACAGATGAGCTTTTGGAGCGTTATCGGGGCGCCGAGGGTACGGCGCGGGTCATGGCGGCTTCTGAGCTCTGGACGCGGGTGGCGGAGATGGCGCCTGTCCTGCCGCTGTGCTTTAAGAACGGCTCTCTTTTGACACAATGGGGCCGCTTGAGCGGTATGAAGCCCACCCAGCGGGATGTGTTTGCCGGAATGGAGGAGTGGAAGGTAACAGAACGTTCCTGAAGATTTTCTGACAACGGAGCGCTGCGTCTTGACGGAGGAAAAAGGGCTGGATATAATAGGACGAAAGCGAAGAATATAGAAGAAGGGAAAATACGCTGGTTACATTTGTAATCCATTGGGGCACAACGAAGACAAGAATAGTCACAACGATTTGGGAGGGCGCGTATGGAGGCCAATATTCTGGTGGTAGACGATGAGCCTGAGATCGTCGATCTGGTGACGGTATATCTCCGGGGAGAGGGATTTCAGGTGTTCCCCTGTGGTTCGGGCACGGAGGCTCTGGCTGTGGTGGCCCGGGAAAAGCTGGATATGGCGGTACTGGATGTGATGCTGCCCGACATCTCCGGCATGAGCCTGTGCGCAGAAATTCGGCGCAGCCATCAGTTTCCCATTTTGATGCTCACTGCCCGCAGCGAGGATACGGACAAGATCACCGGGCTGACGGTGGGGGCGGACGATTACATGACAAAGCCCTTCAGCCCCCTGGAGCTGGTGGCCCGGGTGAAGGCCCAGCTGCGCCGCTACACCAGCTATAACGGCGGGGAACGGGAGACGGGAGAGACTTTAAATATCAACGGTTTGACCATTAACAAAACCACCCACCAGTGCTGGCTCTACGATGAGCTGCTGAACCTGACGCCCATCGAGTTTGACATTTTGTGGCTGCTGTGCGCCAACCGGGGGAAGGTCATCTCCGCGGAGGAGCTTTTTGAGACGGTCTGGGGGGAGAAATATCTGGATCGGAACAATACAGTGATGGTGCACATCCGGCGGCTTCGGGAAAAACTGGGGGAGCCGGGACGCAGCCCCCGGTTTATTAAGACGGTCTGGGGTGTAGGATATAAGGTGGAGTGAGAAAAGACGGAAAAAATTGCGGCTTTCCGCAAATTTTTGATTGACATAGGGGGAGAAATCGGGTATACTAATTCATGCCCGTTCGGCGAGGGCCCTATGGCGGCATAGCTCAGTTGGCTAGAGCACACGGTTCATACCCGTGGTGTCCCCGGTTCAAATCCAGGTGCCGCTACCATTCTCCACGGGGCGCCGGGCGTCCCGTGGGGACATCTTTCGGCCGGATGCGTCGGGGGGAACCATGGCGCGTTGGTCAAGAGGTTAAGACACCGCCCTTTCACGGCGGTAACATGGGTTCGATTCCCATACGCGTCACCATATGGAGGCTTAGCTCAGCTGGTTAGAGCGCCTGCTTCACACGCAGGAGGTCACTGGTTCGAGTCCAGTAGTCTCCACCAAAAGAAATGGGACACCGTAAGGTGTCCCATTTCTTTTGGTATAGAGCCTTAGCGGGAGCCAAAATCCAATTGTGGTTCCTCAATAAAAAAGAGGCCGCCCATTGCTGGGCGGCCTCTTTTTCGGTTCAAATTAGTCGGCGACGACGTTGACAGCGCGGAGCTTGCCGGGATCCTTGGGATCGGGCTCGGTGTCGTAGGTCACCTTCTGGCCCTCAGCCAGGGTGCGGAAGCCGTCGGCCTGGATGGCGGAGAAGTGGACGAACACGTCGCCGCTGCCGTCATCGTTGGAGATGAAGCCGAAGCCCTTTTCGTTGTTAAACCATTTGACAGTGCCGTGATTCATAGTGTTTTGCCTCCTAAAAGTTGTTATCCCGCCGCAAAAAAAGAAGCCGCCCCGCGTATGTCAAAATGGAAACTGACGTACACAAGGTGGCGATCAATTTTTACATTTTAAGATACAAGAGACAGTATAGCCATAAAAAAAGGAAATGTCAAGAGAAATATTGAATTTATGAGTTTAAAAATGGACGCCGGCCAAAGGAGGAGAAAAAACGCCGGGCGACCGCCAGAACCAAATGGGACAGGGCAAACCGGTTGCTTTTGAACTGAATTTGTGTATAATGGGGGTAAAGGGTGGGGCGTCAATAAGCGAAACCCTTAAAAATGAACGGGTTACAAACGTAGTCACAAATGGAAACGACGGGGAGTGGACGGACGTGCATGATTGCGATGAGCTGCTGTGCGAAGTGATGGAAGAGGCCAGACGCTTGGGGATCCCCTTTTCGTCAGAGATCGAATCCAGAGTGGGGATCAACCGAAGAGCGGCGACCCGGTTTGGATGCTGTAAATTTCAGAACGGACGGTTTTATATCGAAGTGGCGGAGACGGTGGCGCAAGGGCCGGAGAAGAGCTGCCGGGAGGTGTTGGCCCACGAGCTGCTGCACACATGCCCGGGCTGCCGGAACCACGGGGCGAAATGGAAGAGCTATGCGGCGCGGATGAACCGGGCCTACGGCTATGAAATCCAGAGAGTGACTACAAATGCCTCCCTTGGGGTGCAAGGGATAAGGGAGCCGAAATATGTGCTGCGCTGCGAGAGGTGCGGCGTGGAAATTCCCCGCTTTCGGGCCTCTGCGTTGACCCGGCACCCGGAGCGGTACCGGTGCAGATGCGGAGGGACGCTGGCTCTTCGGATCGGGCCAGAGGATTCATGACAGGAAGAAAAAGAGCATAGGATATACGAAAAGCGCAGCGGAGGGACTCTCTGGTGCGCTTTTATCATGACCCTTGGGTGAGATAGCAGAAAACACAAATATTTAGTGGCAGACGCCGAGGGGGGACACAAGATATTGATGTGAGATAGTTAACAGAATCTTTTGCGGCGCGCGGTGGAAAAACAAGACGGAAAGAGGGGGAAAAAGCGGAAAAGCGTCAAAATTTTTTCACAAGCGGATCCAGATAAAAATGGGATCAATTTTCTCACAAAAGGACTTGTTCAGGGAGAAAAAATTCCAAAAAGAAGATCAAAGCACTTTTTGGAAATACTTATATAAACAAAAAGGAACGAAAAATATGCAATTTCCTCTTGATTTTTACGTTAACTAATGGCATAATTGACCCTGAAATACTATATATCTATGACCATATTGCGCCCTTTTTTAAGGAACGAAATCGAGGAAATCACACGGGCGCAATGCTTTCAAAGGAAAATTCTACGGGACTGGAAAGACCTGCATGAACTACCAGCGCAAAAGTAGGTGACGGCTATGTATCTTAGAAACGTAATACGTAGAGCTGTATCAGGGGTTTTAACTGCCTCGATGATACTGTCGCTGTTCTCCTCAGGGGGATTCGCGATGGCGGCTGATGAGAGCTATATCAGCAGTCAGCCGTCGCGAGTGGCGGCAGTATCCGCGAGGGAGTGGGCGCAGCGCGTCTCTAAAGACTCCGGTTCGGGCACCGTCGCTATGCCTCTGCAGCTGGACAGAGCCAGCATCGGCTTCAGCTCGGAGAGCGATGAAGCGGTGGAGGTCACGGCCTACATGACGGACATCCGTTACCTGGGGCTGTTGACGCTGGAGGAATACGCGTCCTTCTTCCCCGTTGGCCTGGATCTGGAGCGGGCGGAGTATCTCACGAGCAGCTTGAGAGAATCCATCGCTGCCATGAGCGAGGCCGACCGGGCCAGCCACCGCCGGGAGGCGGAGCGGAAGCTGGATGTGGAGAACCAGTTCCTCTGGGACAACGTGGCCGGGGAGGACGGCGAAAAGATCGAGAATCTCGCCTTTGAGCCGGTCGCCTATACCATCTACGAGGCCACGGAAAATACCGCGCCTATGATCGCCTGCACGGCGAAGGTGACGTGGATCGGTGAGCGGCCGGTGCAGTACATTGACGCGCCGTCCAGCTCTGCCGGCCTGAGCGCTGACGACTTGCAGAACCTTATGGAGCAGAGCGGCGAGGGCGCCGGAAACAAGAGCATCGCCGATGAGTCTCCCGAGATTCAGGAGTTCCTGCGTCAGCTGTACAACGATGGGCTGAGCCAGGAGAACTCCGATTACGACCTGTCCATTTTCGGAGACCAGAGCGCCTCCACCGGCAGCAGCTTTAACCTGATGAGCGGGCTGGACGCTGACGGTACTGAGAGCGCCGGCCAGAGTGTGCTTCCCGCTGACACCCAGCCGGAGGCCGGGGCTGGTGTGGACGCTGAGACCGGCGTGGATGCGGATGGGGAAAATGAAGTGGACGTCCGCCTGAATGACGGCCAGGAGGACGGCGGCGAGACCGGAGTGACGGCGGCCCCGGAGCAGGCCCAGGATGGCGGCGAGGCGGGAACGACAGCCGCCGGCGGCGGCCGGGCCGTCCTCGGCAGAGTGATGCAAAAGAGAGTCCTCAGAGCTCCCAAGAGCGAGGAGGAGCAGGAAAATAACGACGATGCGGCGACGGATGTAGACACTGACGACAATCATAGTCATGAAGAGGATGAGAACGCCATCCCCACCGCCGCGTTCAGCGTGAGCATGGTGTGTGAGCCCAGCATCATCACCGCGGGTCAGGCCTATTACCTGCCCGGTGTGGAGACCCGGCCCAGCACCCAGCCGGACACCACGGGGCCGGAGCAGCCCGAGACCCCCGAGACCCCCGAGACCCCGGCGGAGGGTGAGGACGTGGTAAACCCCGACGGCACCATTACCCACCCCGACGGATCTGTGACCAATCTGGACGGCACCATTACCCACCCTGATGGTTCGGTGACCAACCTGGATGGTACCATCACTCACCCCGATGGCTCGGTGACCAACCTGGACGGCACGATTACCCATCCTGACGGGTCTGTGACCCAGACGGATGGCACTGTCATTTATCCCGACGGAACCATTCTTAAAACAGATGGAACCAAGATCATGCCCGACGGCTCGATGATCTATGCCGACGGTACCAAGGTGGACGCCGACGGCACCATTACCATGACCAATGGCGTGGTCGTCACGCCGGAGGGCGAGATCGTCTTCCCCGAGGGAAGCGTGTTCCATGAGGACGGCACCGTGACCCTGCCCGACGGAAGCCTGGTAGGCCCTGACGGCATACCCGTGGAGGATGTGCCCCAAACCCTGGCGCTGACAAGCGGCAGTGTGGTACAGCGGCTCTATGTGAACGACACCCTGAGCATCCCGCTCAGCGCTTTCGGCCTGAGCAACATCGCCGACTGCGGCGTAGTAGACACCACCATCGCCGTGGCGGCGAACGGAGGCAACGCCGTGAACGTTACGGCCACTGCCGATGACGCGGAGGGCCGCACCAAGGTGTGGGCCAAGGACAGCAGCGGTAATTATTCTCAACTGACCCTGGAAGTGATCGGCCTTTACACCCAGAGCAGCCTGACGTCGGTCTATGACCAGAAAAAGACAGTGCCCATGGTCAGCTCCTATACCAGCCACACTCTGGCGCTGATGTCGGACGGTACGGTCTGGGGTTGGGGCAACGCCTCCAACGGCGAGCTTTCGGCTGCTCACACGGGCGTCGTGCGTACGCCTTCGCCGATTTATCAGAGAACCAGCGATGGCGGGATGGAGGCCATGGCCGACATGATGATGGTGGCTGCGGGCAGCCTCCACTCCCTGGCGCTGAAAGATGACGGCTCGGTCTGGGGCTGGGGCGGCAACGACCTGGGTCAGGCCATTCCCGGCGGCGAGAGCAATATTCCCTATCCCCTTCAGGTGTCGGGCCTGCCGCAGGACATCGTGGCCATCGCCGCAGGCGCCAACCACTCCTTGGCCCTGACGGAGGATGGTCATGTGTGGGCCTGGGGCTCCAACAACTTCGGTCAGCTGGGCAACGGCTCTGACACCGGCGCCACCATCGTTCCGATCCAGGTGACGCTGGATGGCGGCGGCTACCTGTCTAACATCGTGCAGATCGCCGCTGGCGGCACCTTCTCTGTGGCGCTGAGCAGCTCTGGCGATGTGTACGTCTGGGGCGATAACCGGCAGGGACAGGCCGGCGTCGGCAGCGTAACGATGGATCCGCTGTTTGGCGCCACCCGGGGCGGGCAGCAGATCATCGGCAGCGCGGTGGCGAGCAAAGACCGCTACATAGTAGAAGTGGCCGCCTCCGGCGAGTATGCGAATTCCAGCACCGGCGGCGGCAGCGAGCTGCTGAGCCCGGGCCATGTGGTGGCGCTGACCACCAACGCCAATTCCCAGAACCAGGTCACCAAGGTCTGGGGCTGGGGCAACAACGGCCAGGGCGAAGTGGGCAATGACAGCACGCTTTCTCCCGTGGCTTCGGCACAGGAATTGAAGTGGATCGACGGCGGCGAAAGCGGCGATGTGATCCACGTGGCGGCGGGCTATCAGCACAGTACGGCTGTTGTCAAGAGCGGTAATGCGTACAGCTGGGGCTATAACCTGAATGGCCAGCTGGGCCGCTGGGACACCAAGCTCAGCTCCGCCGGCGTGGTTTGGGGCGGCGAGACCGCGGCCGGAACCAAGACGGAGAACTTCTTGGATACGCTGCCGCCCGGCGAACGGGTCATTGGCTCGGATGCGGGCGAAGCGTTTACCGTATACTATACAAATAAGGGCCGGGTGTTCGCGGTAGGCTACAACTTCTTCGGTCAGCTGGGCAATGGAGAAGAGACCACGATGGAGCGGATCCCTGTGCTCACCGGTGACGATATCTCTTCGTCGCTGGCGCTGAACCACGTGCATGTGTACACCTACGCTCTGGATGAGGACGGCGAGATCGACATGACCCAGCCGGCCACTTTGGCGGAGCGGTATGCCACCCAGCCGGGGGTCTATCTCAACGAGAGCCATCCTGGCGCGGTCAGCATGCCGGAAAAGCAGATCATGGAGATCGTGGAATATGGGCCGGACGGCACCACCGAGGTGAGCCGGGGCCCGGGTATCTCCATTACCGACCGGCAGTACATTGAAATATATAAAGATGGTATCTATCACTTTACGGATATCGGCTTTAACCTGTCGGAGCGGGATCGCTATGTTCTCAGCGGCAATGTGACCGAAAATTATGCCTATGTTCCCGAGAAGGGGATCATGGAGACGCCGATCCAGATCGGCAACTTCAATACCACGGACAATGACGACGCCAGACTGGTTCCTGAGGGCGACGGCAACTATGGTGTGGAGACTCTGAAGATCACGGAATCTCCTGAGACCGGATTTGTGGGTGAACTGAAGATCCGCGTCAAAGACGCCAGCAACTTTACCGCGGCCAAGGTCTACCAGGGAGATGGATTCTCCATCGCCCTGAAGGCGGACGGCAGCGTGTGGGCCTGGGGCGACAACACTTATGGTCAGCTGGGTCTGGGTTTGGATGGAGCTGAAGTGCCCTTTGTAGTGGAGCCTCTGCCCGTGCGGGGTGCGGACAATGTCGGCACTCTGGGCATGATCGAGGAGGTGGCCGTGGGCAAGCACCATGTCATTGCCAGGGGCGGTGACGGCAGCGTATATGCCTGGGGCGACAACACCTACGGCCAGCTGGGCGTGGGAGTGTTGGCGGCCAATCTGCCCTACAGCACTTACCCGCTGCACGTGTGGGCGGGCGAGAGCTCCAATGACATGAAGGCGTATATGACCGGAGCCACAAGCGTGGCCGCCGGCGCGCGGCATTCCGGCGTGGTGCTGGGCAGCGGTGACCGCTACACCTATACATGGGGCGACGACTGGCGCGGCCAGTTGGGCCTGGGTATGAACTACACCAACAAAGAGGATGCCATCTATCCCTTTGCCCGCCGGGTGGTGGGCGCCAGCAGCAGCGGTGACGGTTATCTGCTGGGCACCAGGATCATTCGGATGGGCGCCTACCACACGGTGGCCGTGGGCAACTTCGATTCCATGACCGACGGTGTGTATGCCTGGGGCTGGGGCGAGTACGGCCAACTGGGCGCCGGAACCGTGGGTACCAATAGTAATATGGAGACGGTAAGCATCATCCCCCTGGTTATGCGCTACGGCCAGCAGGGCGGCTTGATGTCCAACGTTAAGGATGTGGCCTGCGGTGATTACCACACCGTTCTGCTGATGGATCGGGGCATTGTGCGTGTGGCCGGCGGAAACACCAAGGGCCAGATCGCCAATGTCAATGGCAGCAGCAGCAGTATGGGCAGCGATATCGGCCTGAACAGCATGGTCACCAATGTGCTGGACGTGGCGGACAAGACCGGCCAACGGATCGAAGATGCGGTGGCCATTGCCGCGGGCGGCGAGCACACCATGATCCTGCGCGGGAGCCAGAACCCGAGCGACGGCAGCTTGCAGGCGACAACACTTTACACCTATGGCTCCAACGCCAAGGGGCAGTTGGGCGTGGAAACGGTGCCTGACAGCGAAGCGTTCCAGCGCATGGACATGGATAGTATGACGATGGTCATAGACAACACCATGACCATGGTGGAACAGCTTCCCACTCTGGATCTGCCGGAGGGGGCCTACCTGGTGGAGCTTGGCGCGGGCTTTGAAAGCAGCGCGGCGGTGGACAACCTGGGCAACGTATACACCTGGGGCGGCAACGACACAGGCGCGCTGGGCGAGATGTCCACCGTAAATCGAGACGACATCTCCCCGGCAGGCTTCTTTGAAAGCTGGATGGTGGACGTCAACGGCGAAGTAAATGGCAGTACGGCCAGTAAGTTGGACGGCCGTATCCAGCTGAGAACCAACGATACTATTCAGGTTACCGGGACGATAGAGCGGTACATCAGCAACTATTCCCTGCGGGAGCAGAGCCAGTTGCCGGTCAACGGGGATGTAAATGATCTTACCTTTACATCTACCGATGAGCGTATTGCCAGCTGGAACAGCACCGGTATGCTTACGGCGGGAAAACTGCCGGGCACGGTGCTGGTGGGGATCCACAATGAGAAGACGGGGCACAGTGCGCTGATCGCGGTAACGGTGGAGAACTGGATCCCTGTCGAGACTACGACGCTCACCGGTGACAGACAGGGCGTTACGCCCAAAGTGTCGGTGGGAGAGGGCTTCTCTGTGGCGCTGATGTCCAACGGAGAAGTCTACACCTGGGGCGACAATACCTATGGCCAGCTGGGCAGCGCCAACATTACTGTGGGCAGCTTTGCTAACTCGCCGGTCAAGGTGAATGGGCTGGATCCCGATGAAATAAACGGCCGCTGGGTGGCAGATATCGCTGCCGGCAAGGATCACGCCGTGGCTGTGTTCAATACTGGTGAGGTCTACGCCTGGGGCAGAAACCTCCATGGCCAGTTGGGCCAGGGAGAGACGGAGACTGTGGCAGAGGAGAACACCCTGGCTACAGAGATCGTCGCCCAGCCGGTGCAAGTGCCGGCGGCCGACAAGCTGGACAGCCGGATCGTCGCGGTGGAGGCCGGTGACGGCTATACGCTGATGCTCACCGAGGCGGGAACTGTCTACGGTATGGGTAAGAACGACCAGGGCCAGCTGGGTGTAGGATACACGGGCAATGCGGTGAAGTACAGCCAGTTCCTGGAGGACTTGGAGCATTATAAGGAGGTACTGGGCACGCTGGATGAAGTGCCCAGACCCAGCTACCGGGGCGATGTGACAGTGCCCACCCAGGTCTATCAGGGCAGCAGCGCCAGCAAGCGGGTTTACTTGACAAACATTTTGGCCATCGCTGCAGGCGATGCCCACGCACTGGCCATCCGTTCCGATGGCGGCGTGTTTGCCTGGGGCAACAATGAATATGGACAGTTGGGCGTAGACGTGGATCGGGATCTTGATAGCACGTTTAGTTATCATGTCCCGGTACAGGTGGTCTCCTCTCAGACAGAGACTGGCGTGAAGGAGTATGGCAGCTGGCTGGGCTGCGGCGTGGCCATTGCCGCCGGCGGCGACCACAGCTTGGTGCTGCTCGCTGACGGGAGCCTCTATGCCTTTGGCCGCAACAGCCGCGGCGAGCTGGGCGTTGCCGGCGGCGATGTGGTAAAGGATGCGGAGCCCATCCCCTCGCCGCTGCCCAATGAGCCGGACGAGATCCCTGAGCCGCCGGCGTCCCGGTCAGATCACAGGGCGATCCCCACCAAGGTGCAGGGCCTGGATGGCGTAAAGGTCATCTCCCTGGGGGCCGGTGCCGAGACCTCTGCCGCAGTGGTATTGAGCAGTGGAAATGTATATAATGCCTATATGTGGGGCGATAACACCAACGAGCAGCTGGGCCGCAGCGATACGCTGAAGGAGCACCTGTTCTATTCTGGCATGCCCACACCCGCCCACAAGGGTTCTACTACTGTGGGCACCTACCTGGAGCGGGTGCTGCAGGTGGCGCCCGGCGGTCAGCATGTGGTGGTGGTGCGCGATGACTACTATGTGTGGGCCTGGGGTGTAAATGATAAGGGCCAGCTGGGCGACGGCAGCATCAATGACGCCCAGGAGGCCGTCCGGGTAGGCGACGATGAGTCGAAGAACCTGACCCCCCTGTGGTATGAGGTCGTGGGCAGTGGTATTGCCGGAGACTGGAACGGTCAGACTTATGGCGCGAATGGCGCTGAGAGCATTCCCGCCCAGCAGGCCATTACCCGGGACGAGAAGATCATACTGGATCTGAACCAGATGCACAACCAGTTTACCGCGGGCTTCAACCTCCAGACCAGAGGCGAGGTCGTCAACGCGCCTGCCGGTGACTACACCGTGGTGACCATGGATGAGGATCTGCTCAAAGTAGCGCAGTCTACGCAGAGCGGCATCTATGAATTGGTGCCCCAGGGAAAGCTGGGTCTGACCAGTGTGGCGATCATCTACAATGACGCCACGGCTGGCAGGGCCAACACCTTTGTCCTGCCGGTGCGCGTCTACTATCGCGAGGTGAGCGGCGGGACGGATCGTGACACCGATGTGCCCGATATCCTGGCCGATCCTATCGTGGCGGCGGGCGCCAATCACACAGTGGCGCTGCGCACCAATGGCGAGGTATATACTTGGGGCGAGAATACATATGGACAACTGGGTGACGGAAACGCCTACACGGACATCGAGTACGTGGGCGAGGAAGGGTTCCCGGTGCCCATCTATATCAACGAACCCTATTTTGTGAATCACGGCGGCCATGCGCTGCTGTCCAACGTGACATTTGTAGATGTGGCCGCCGGCGACGACTTCACCCTAGCTTTGGATACCCAGGGCCGAGTGTGGAGCTGGGGCGGCAACGCCTATGGCCAGCTGGGCCACGGCAGCGCTTCCGAGAAAGAGACGACGCCTGGGCTGGTACAATATTTTGCGGGCGTCGGCGCCGGAACTGTGGCGCTGGGCACAAACCAGTTTACAAACGACAAGGGCGCACTTCGCGCAGATAAGATCATTGCGATCGCCGCCAATGGACACTATGCGATGGCGTTGAGTAAGTATGGCCATCTCTATGCCTGGGGCGATAACAGCAATCATCAGCTGGGCATTTTGGAAAATGACAGCTACGTACCTTATGCGGTATCGGTAATGAAGGGCAACTCTCCCAGCGACCTGCCCATTATGACCAATGTGGTCATGGTGGCGGTAGGCCGCACGACCTCTTATGCCCTGATGGCGAACGGCAGCGTATTCTCCTGGGGCGATAATACCCTGGGCCAGATAGGCGACGGAACCTCCAGCAACGGCGTTACCGTTCGGGAGCGGGCCGTCCGTGTGGGCCTGGGCAACAGCCCGCAGGAGAGCAGTAATTCTGAATACATCAGCCAGGTCGTGAGCATCGCCGCAGGCGACGGTCACGTCCTTGCCCTGCGTGTCAATCCCGACAAGAGCAGCGGAAACGGATTGCTGTACGGCTGGGGCAAGAACGACCACATGCAGCTGGGTTCCGCCGCGGCGAGCAAAGAGGATGCCCCTGTTCTGGTACGGGACAAGGTTCACTCCATGGCGGCGGGCTATGACTCCAGCCTGGTGTATGCCGATTATACTGACACCGCCTATACCCCTGCTACTATCCCTGTCCTGCTGGCCTATGGCGATAACGGCGCCGGTCAGCTGGGCGTCGGCTCCTATGCGGACGTCGACGGCGCACTGGTGGACAGCGCGGGTATTATGAACGACAATAACTCCAACTATCTCCAGGGTGTTTGGTCTTATACCGTGGGCAAGCAGCACATGGTATTCAGCAGCCTGGCCGGCTTCGTATACGCAGCGGGCGACAACACGCTGGGACAGCTGGGTGATTTCACCACAGTTGGACACAATCTGCCCATGCGGGTGGGTGTGGAAAGCTTCTATACCCTGGATGTCTGGGGCCTGATCAATGGCGCCGCCGCCTCCAGCATGAGCGATGTGACCATTCATGTGGGCGATACGCTGACGCTGAATCAGAACACCCCGACTACGCTGCAGGTGGACAGCGGATTTAACCTCCACGCTTACAGCGAGCCGCAGGGCGTGGCCCAGCCGCTTCAGATGTATTTCTACTCTCTGAATGATACGATCCTGCAGGAAATGGGGTATAACACCGCTGCCCAGACGGCGGACTTCCTGGGCAATACGCCGGGCAGCACTTATGTTGTGGCCCGGTACGCGCCCGAGGAGATCACGGCCCTTATCAAGGTGACTGTTCTGCCCAGGCAGGGCGATATTCCCGGCGCTGACGCGGCAGAGGATCGAGATGTGGCGCCCATGATCTCGGCGGGCAAGAACCACACTGTGGCCCTGCGCAGCGACGGCACTGTTTGGACCTGGGGCAGCAACGAATATGGCCAGCTGGGCGATAATACCTTTATCGACCGGGCCTATCCTGTCCAGGTGGCGGATAAGAGTGTCGCTATGGTGGCGGGTCAGCGGGAAGAGACCCTGACCTACTTCACCAACGCCATTTCCGTGGCGGCGGGCGACACCTTTACTCTGGTGCTCACAGAGGATGGAAGAGTCCACGTGCTGGGTGATCTGTCGGGCGCGACTGTGGTTCAGCACGAGGTGCTGGCCGAGGGCGTAGAGCCGGAGGAGTGTCCCAACTGGTTCTGTGACGGAACCAAGGAAGACCTGGAGAAGGACGAGGAGCTCAAGCAGATCAATCACTGGACGCCCTCCCGGCAGCCGGGTGTGGTGGCGACGCCGCACTACAATACTACCAACGGTGCTTTGGATTACTATGAGTACCTGGGCGTGCGGTACAGTACTGAGGCGATCAATGAGGATCTGAACGGCTACCTGCTGCCGGACAACATCACGCCGGGAACGCTGGATCAGATGCTGGAGGAGGCCGAGGATGGCGATGACGCCGGATTCCTGGTGGTATATGCCAGCACCGGCGCGGTGTTCAATGTCACCGTTGTCACTGTGCCCACCTGGGTATGGACAGGGCTGTGGAGATGTACCAAGTGCCAGCTGCTGTGGGATCCCACTTCCACCGACCCCTTCACCTGCGAATGCGGCCAGCTCGGAACCAACGGCGACCACAGCTCCATCGGCTGCGACGCCAGCCAGACAGGTATCGGCGAAGTGAAGATCGCGAAGATCTATGACGATAAGGATAATTCCCAAGTTCCCGAGGGGGAGGAAGAGTACCAGATCTGGTGGTGCTATAACTGCCAGCACGCATGGTATGTCTACTATGACAATAAGACCGTGACCCGGGTGGGCACCGTCAGCGATAAGGACGGCAAGATCCTGGGCACCAACGGCTCCAAGGTGGTGGAGATCGCCGCGGGCGGCCGCCACGCGTTGATGGTCATGGACAATGGCGAGGTCTACGCCGTGGGCGAGAATGACCGCGGCCAGCTGGGCGTCGGCGATACGGAGAGCTATAACTACGCCGTGCGGGTGATGAACAGCCGGGGCCTGGCGCCTCAGAAGCATGTGAGCAAGGTGGCGGCCGGTGAGAACTTCTCCCTGGCGCTGCTGAGCAACAACACCGTTTTGGCCTGGGGCGGCAATGAGTACGGCCAGCTGGGCTGCAACACGTATTGGGACGCCAGCCTACCCATTCAGGTCGCTTCCGGCGAGTACAAGGTGCCCGCCAATTCGGCCACCCGTACGCTGGGCAATGTGGCTGATATCTCCGCCAAGGGATATCACGCCATCGCCCTGGTCTTCCAGGAGGATGGCAGTGGCACGAATACTTACCGCAGCCACGCCTTTGCCTGGGGCAAAGGCGACAGCGGAGAGCTGGGCGGAACTGCCGCAGTGGCCAATTCGCCCTTACCTACCCTGATGCGGGACAGCGTCGGCATGCCGATGATGGATGTTTCCGGCGCGGCTGCCGGTATGGATCACTCTGTGGTCTACCGGAAGGACGGCACGGTCTATGCCACAGGCGGCAACGTGTACGGCCAGATAGGCAACGACACCACCAGTGCGGTGGCGGATCGGACAGATTACGTTCTGGCCGGCGAAAGCGATGACTTTAACGTGATGAGCCAGCGGGTGCTGAGTAAGGTCATTGCCGTAGCCGCGGGCGAGAATTACAGCGTGGCCATGACCCAGGACGGCCGGATGCTCTCCTGGGGCCGAAACGACATGGGTCAGGCCGGCATCGGCACTTATGGTGTGGGCCAATATGAGGGCCTGGCCCGGTATGTGGGCGACCACAAGGAACTGACGGTGGAGCTGAGCTTTGCCGCCGGTACCACCGCGCCCAGCAAGATGGATGTCGACGGATATAACCGGGTGGCCTTCAGCTATGACGGAGAGATCCAGGTCACCGGCGGTATCAGCACCCAGTATCACGGCTTCCGCGGCTGGGGCGGCAAACCGGTGACCAGCTCGGTGACGCTGGGCACGCTGGTGAGCAGCGATGAGAGCATCGTGATCGTCAATGGCAACACCATTCTGACGCACGCGGGCTTGACTTACGAGGAGCATAAAAAGACCGGAACCGCAGTGGTGTCCCTTCTGGACGGGAATGGGAATGTTATCACTTCCGCCGAAGTCTCTGTTCTGGATATTTACGACGACAACGGCACCATGGTGTCGCGGTTCACCACGCCCATGGTGAGCGTGGGCGGCAAGGGCGCCATTGGCCTGGAGGCCGACGGTACCGTCTACACCTGGGGCGTGCTGGACTATGATGTGAACAGCACGAAACCCCAGCGGGTGCCTGTAATGGTAAATGGCTTGACAGACATCGTCGCAGTGGCCGCCGGCGAAGAGCACTTTGTGGCGGTAGGGAAGAATGGCGACGTATACGTCTGGGGCGACAACACCTATGGCCAGCTGGGCTACTATGAGGTGGACGAGAGCCAGACGTTGAAGACCATTGTGTATGAACTGGACGCCTTCGAGAATCCCCAGACGGTAGACATCATGAGGAAGATCTACAGCACGCCCAGCCAGCTGACGCCGGTGAATCTGACAGAGTACCTCAGCAACACATTTGGTATTACTCTGCCCGATATGGTCAGCGTGGCGGCCGGCGCCTATCACACGGCCCTGCTGGCCAGAGACGGCTCCGTGTGGACGATGGGCAGCAACGAGTTTGGCCAGCTGGGCGCGGGCGATGTTGAGGTGCACTACGGCCCCGTGCAGATGCTGAAGGGCCAGAGCGGCGATCGGCCTGCGGATAAGCAGGGAATGACCGGCGTGCTGCGGCTGACGGCTGGGAAGGATTTCACCACTGTTATGCGTGCCGACGGCACGGTCTATACCTTCGGCAATAATGATGTGGGCCAGCTGAGCGTAACAAGCGTCAGCGGGGCCAGAACGCCTGTCCAGGTAGAGAAGATCTACGGACAGGATAACGACCTTTATCTGAAAAATGTGCTGGCCGTCTCTGCCGGCGACAGGCATATGCTGAGCATGGTGCGCACGCCGAGCAGCGCCAGTGCGGCAGAGACCAATGTGTGGGTATGGGGCGTAAATGACCGCGATCAGCTGGGCCTTGGCGTGGGCAGCGGCATCCCCTATATCAACCGGGCGCTGAAAATGCGCAATGAGGACGGTACGGGCGATCTGAAGGATGTGATCCAGATCGCCGCGGGCCGCCAGCACTCGCTGGCGCTGGTGAAGGATCTCAACACCACTTCTACCGGCTACAACGAGGCCACCTTGATACTGGGCTGGGGCGCAAATGATATGGGCCAGTTAGGTCTGAACAGCAACACCCTCCAGGAGGCCCTGCCTAAGCGGATGGTTCGCGGCGACAGTACCTCCGGTATGGACGCGGTGCCCACCTATTTCCGTGAGACTCTGACCATTGCCGCTGGCGGTGACTTCAGCGTGCTGGTGCGGGAAGAGGGCTCGGTGTGGGCCACGGGTATCGGCGACGCCTACCAGATCGGCAATGCGGAGCCCAACAGCATCAATAAGCCGGCGCAGGTGGGCGTGGGGAACTTCTACACCCTGGTCATCGGAGACTCCGCCATCTTTAATAAGTATGACCGGAGCCCCGCCCACAACAGCGATTGGACGGAGTATACCCGTCTGCCCCGGTATACCTATCTCCAGAACGACGAGGAGCTCTTCTTTGATGTGAAGGACTTCTACGAGGCTTATTACAGCGCCTTCAACCTGATCTCCGAGGTCATGGAGCGTCAAATCGACGCCGACAAGGTGGGCGACGTGACGGTGGAGGTCTCTGATCCCACCATCGCCTATCTGGAGCAGGTGGGGAGCGAGTGGTACCTCCACGCCACCGGCGAGCGCCACGGCGACGTGATCGTGAGCGTGAACCATGTGGGCAGCACCTATCACGGCGAGTATACTGTAACAGTCCTGCCCAGAACAGAGATCGATGAGATCAACCGGGATTATACTGTAGTGGCTGAGCCCAAGGTGCGCAGCGGCGATAACGCCATCATTGCCCTTCAGGCCGACGGCACAGTCTGGTTCTGGGGCAAATGGCAGCTGACCGACGGCAACAACCAGACCTATGAGGCTGGCTATGAGTACCCGCTGGAGGGCGAACTGCCCAAGGCCAGCGATGTACAGGGCGGCATCGACAGCGATGAGTATGTCATTGATGTGGCCGCCGGCAGCAACTTCTTCATGGCCCTGACCAACAAGGGCAAGGTCTTTACCTGGGGCTCCAACGACGTGGGCCAGCTGGGTAATGGCAAGTGGAACGACTATACATCCACAACGACCCGGGCGGTGAACGACGCGTCCGCGCCGGTGCGGGTGCTTTCCGGCGCCCAGAGCACGACGGAGCAATTCCTGGAGAATATCGTGCAGATCGCCGCGGGCGATAAGCACGCTTTGGCCATGGACGCGGATGGCTGCATGTGGGCCTGGGGTTACAATGTGAACGGCCAGCTGGGCGTGAACAAGAGTGGCGCGTGGCAGTACACCAATAATGTACCTCAGGCCGCCAAGGACGACTATATCACGGTGGCCACTGAACCTATGGCGGTCACGGGCGTAGAGGGTACCGGCCGGCTCAGGGGCATCACTGCCATTGCGGCGGGCGGCAACAGCTCCGCCGCCATCCGGGCCGACGGCGCGGTATATGCCTGGGGTCTGAACAGCTCCGGCCAGCTGGGCCACGGCGACTACGACTCTACGGTGGCGCCCGTCTTGGTGAAGTCCGGCGAATACAGTAATGATGTCTATCTGCTGGGCGATGTGACCCGCCTGAGCGTGGGCAAGGCCCACATGGCGGTGGTGCTCCGGGACGGCAAGGTGTTTACCTGGGGCGACAATACTTATGGCCAGCTGGGCAACGGCTCCACTGTGGCAAACAGCAGCATGCCGGTGCAGGTGGATTTCAGCAACACCATTTTGGCCGGAAGACCCATCGACAAGATCAGTGGCCACGGCAATACCGTGCTGGTGCGCGGTATGGATGACGTGATGCTGGGCTGGGGCCGGGATAACAGCGGCCAGCTGGGCACCGGTGTGTTGGGCACTATGGCCAACGCCCCTGTGGTCATTAACCGGGGCGAGAATCTGACGACCTATACCACTTATCGGGTTTGCCCGATGTGCGGCTATGCAGACACTGAAGTGGCCTTCAACTTTACCGGGACGGACGTGATTTGCCCGAACTGCGGCACGGTCAGCGCTGACGCGGCAAGTCCCCAGTATCCGCTGGCGAGCACTGTGCCCGCCCCCGATGGGACTTTCCGCAACGCGGTAAGCTTTGACGGCGGTGAAGGCTTTACGGTTTACACCACTGTGGACGGCCAGGTCTATGTGTCCGGCAGCTACGGCGTGGGCAAGTTCAATATCAACAGCGGCGATCCTCTGGCCGACAGGAACCTCCTGACGCCCAGACGGTTTGGCTATGAGAGCAGCCAACGGCTGAGCTGGACGGACGGCGGGATCGGCGGAGATAAGCGGGACAACTTCTATACCCTTCCCGCCGGCACCACCATGACCATCCCCATTGATGAACTGTTCCGGGACACCTATGCCTCCTTCAATCTGCTGACGGTGAATAAGCGCACGCCGATTCCCGCCGCCAGCAGGATCATGACGCTGGACGCCGGGAACCCGGAGGTGGTCGGCGTAACCCAGACGGGCGGAAATATCATCATTACCGCGCAGAATTTCGGCGACAGCACTGTGTACATCAGCGATGCCGACAATTATACCACGATGCTCCACATCATCGTGACCGAGGCCTCTCACAACGTACCCAGCGCCATGGCCATCCCCATGGTGGACAGCGGAGCCAATATCACCGCCGGCCTGAAGGCGGACGGAACGGCTTGGGTCTGGGCCGACACGGGGGTGGATACCCTGGCCACCAACCAGCCCGTAAAGTTCGCCGACGACGCGGTATGGGTGGCGGCGGGCACCAGCTTTGCCGCTGCGGCCCTGGCGGACGGCTCCATCCAGATGCGCCACAACGATGGCAGAACCAGCAACCTGAAGCTGAAGAGCGGGATCACCGGCAACGACGCCCAGATCGTCCAGCTGGCGGCTCGGGGCAACACGCTGATCGCGCTGGAGATGGTTCGGGGCGAGGTGTTCCAGATCACGCCCTTCACCAGCGGCACGAACGCCAGCTGGTTTGAGGTGAAGGCGGGCTACAGCGCCGCGCACAAGGTCGTGGAACCGGTGACCAAGAACCCCAAGACCGGGGTCGGCCAGACGACCACTTACAACAGCAATGTATTCAAGCGTTCCGGCTTCCTGACGGATATCATTGATATCTCGGCCGGAATGGACAGCTATGCCCTTCTGCGGGCGGACGGCATGGTCTTTACCATGAGCTCCGGCATAACGGGTACCAACGGCTATGGCCAGCAGGGCCACGGCTGGAATACGGTGGATATTTACACGGTGGCCACCGCCAATCCCTATCCGGTGGCCGCGGGCGATACCTATGCCGACAGCGGCAATGACCGACTGGTAAACGTGCTGAGCGTGGCTTCGGGCAACTACCACCACATGGCTCTGGTGCGGGCGAGCAACCAGGATCACTATGCGGTGGCTTGGGGCCGCGGCACGGAGGGCCAGCTGGGCAACGCCACCAATTTGAATGCCGCCTACCCGGTCTACGTCCTCAACACCAATGCCATGGGCACCAGACAAGAATATGTCACTGAGATCTACGCCGGCGGTAATAACTCCGGCGCCGTCGTCATGCCCGGCGGTTATCCCGCAGGCGGCGGAAATTACGGCAACTATCACCCCTATTCCCTGACCTATGTCTGGGGCGACAACAGCAACGGCCAGCTGGGTCTGGAGGCGGACACTGACAGCGGTGTGCCCAGCCGGAACCTGCCCGGGCGCATCGGCCAGGGCGGCAGCCATAACGACACCAGCCTGCCCGCCACCTACCAGGGATTCTTCAACCGCGTAATTTCCATGTCCTTCGGCGACGGCTTCGGCATGGGCGTGCAGGATACCGGCTCGGTTTGGGCCTGGAACACCACCACCAGCAAGCACGAGCCGGAGCAGGTGGGGAAGCGGGACGCCAACAGCCTGGTGGTGGACGACGCCATCCTCTTCGAATATGCCGCAGGCTCCTATGGCGGCGCAGCCTCTCCGGTGCGTAACTATACTATTGAGAACCACCAGGATGTGGATCCCGCCGGCACCACCTACGATCCCCTGGGCATCCGCTTCCAGATGACGGGCAACCAGTACCTGCAGCTGGATCTGAGCGCGATGTTTACCCGGAACGAGTACGGCTTCAACCTGCGCAACTCCACCGATGGTTATGACGACAACAAGGTGAACTCCGCCGCCAATGTCAAGGTGGAGTCCATGAACACCAATATCATTACCGTGAGCCAGCCCGTCGGCAATCTGATCACCCTCAACGCCGCGGCGCCCATGGGCGAGGGCTACGGCCCTGTGGTCATCCGCATCCGGGACGAGGAGCGCAATGTCCACACCCTGCTTACTCTGGAGCTTCTGCCCCGGCCGGATGACAGGAACCTGACGGCGGGCCAGGCGGATACCATTATCACCTCTCCCAAGGTGGCGGCGGGCATGGGCACCAGCTATGCCCTGATGAGCGACGGCACCCTCTGGGCCTGGGGCGTGAACAACTTCGGCCAGCTGGGCATCGGTATAAACTCTGACGGCAACGTGAACTTCTCCGATCAGCAGTTGTGGTACGAGATTAGAAACTGGACTCCCTACTATAACTTCCAGCCCACCAACGGAAGAAACCTCCCTGTAAAGGTATCTACCTTGTCGAATGTGGTAGATGTGGCGGCGGGCAACAAGAATGCGGCGGTCATCACCGCCGACGGCCAGTTCTACTACTGGGGCTTCCGGGGGATCGAGTCCTGTACTACCGACCTGTATTGGCACGCCTGTACTATGAACGTGCGGTATACGACCACGCCCACTGCCGTGGACATCCCCAACGGGGAGAAGGCGGTAAAGGTGGTCTACAGCGTCTCCAACAACGACGGCGCCGTGGCCTGCTACAATGGACACGGCTATTATCGGGATTCCCCGCCCGACAACGACACCCCGACGGAGCGGTATAACCACTGCTTCTATATCCTGACGGACAAGGGCCATGTGTACCGCTTCTCCCTGTATGACCTGAGCATGACCCTGCTCTATGACGATCTGCTCTTCCCGCTGGAGCATGTGATCGATATCGCGCCTCTGCCCAGCTTTACCTATGATTATACCGATCCCAACGGTGCGACCAAGGCCTACAACAACATCGCAGCCCTGCGCGCCGATGGCACCGCCTACGTCCGGATGAACCGCATCCGCTTTGCCGACCCGGTCAGCGAGGATGTGTTCCAGCGGAACATCGTAGCCATCGCCGGCGGCGAGACCCGGGTGGTGGGCAACAACGGCCATTGGAGCGGCGGCAGCATCAGCACCATGGCCACCTTCCTCCAGGACGACAACTCCACGGTATATGCCTGGACGAGTGACGCCAACGACAGCTACCGGCTGGGCGCCATGGGCGCCAACTATGGCAAGATCATTGAAGACGGCGCGCTGAGCGCTACAGGCGCCAGCTTCGTGCCCGCGGGCCAGAAGCTCTACATCACCAACCTGCGCCAGATGAGCGCGGGCAGCATCTATTGGAATACCTCCACTGTGCGCAACGGCACCGTATTCCTCCAGGGCAATCTGGTGGATGCCGGCACCGGAGCGGTTCAGAACCGGGGCATCGTGTACGGCTGGGGCGATAACAGCATGGGCCAGCTGGGCACCGGCGACAATGACCCGGTGAGCGTACCTACCATCATGATCTCCGGCTGGAACGATGACGATTATCTGGCCGATCCCAACGCCCCCATGGACGATGTGATCACCATGGCGGCGGGCAGCAACCACACCCTGATGCTGCGGGCGGACGGCTCTGCCTGGAGTGCCGGTTACAACAGATACGGCGAGCTGGGCACCCAGAGCAACATTGACCGGGTGGTCAACCGCGCGGAGCGGGTGGGCGAGCACAACACCTATCAGCTGGGTATGGACGCCACGGATACGGCGGACGCCAGCAACGCCATCACCTTTGATAAGTCCTTTATCGCCATTGAAGAGGGCGGCAGCCTCCAGCTGAGCGGGGCCATGCTGACCACCTATAAGGGATTCAACGGCTATCAGGCTACGGAGCGGGTGCCCTACTCCGGCGCTATCTACTATGAAAGCTCCGATGAGCGGATCGCCACAGTGGATCAGAACGGTTTGGTCACGGCCAACCAGAATGGTCAGTACGGCGAAGCGGTCATCAGCTTCTACGTGCCCGCCGGCGCCAACGTAGGCGGCGCGGACACCCCCGCCGACAAGCGTACCATGGGCCAGATCATTGTGACGGTGAAGGAGAAGTCTGCCGCCAATAAGCCCATCGTGACCGCGCCCATGGTGGCGGCAGGCAGCAATTACTCTTTGGCGCTGAAGGCTGACGGCACCGTTTGGGCCTGGGGCCGGGTGCAGACCTATCCCGTGCAGATTACCATTACGGTCACCGTTCAGGTGCCGGACGCTTCTGGAAACTCCGTCAGCAAGAAGGAGAGCATTGCCCTGCCTGACATCATCTATGTGGCTACGGGCAACAATGTCTCCCTGGCGGTGAACAAGGACGGCGAGGTTTACAGCTGGAGCAACGACGCCACCGAAGCCAGCAAGATCGCCCAGAGCAAGTTTGGCGGCAATAAGATCGTCCGGGCAGCTGTGGGCGCCAACCACTATATGGTTCTGACCGAGGAGGGTCAGGTATACGCCTGGGGCGACAATACCGATGGCCAGGTGGGCACCGGTATTCGGGGCAACAGCTATAGCGATCCTGTCCTGGTCAGCGCACCGCTGTCCCAGTACTTTGACTATATGCACAGCGTGATCGACATTTCCGCCGGCGACAGCATCTCCGCCGCCATGCTCTCTGACGGTTCGGTGGTGACCTGGGGCCTGAACGATTACGGCCAGACCGGTACCGGCGACACCAGCGAAAGCTATACCAAGCTGGTGCCCCAGTATGTCAAGAAGGGTGACGAGGCTACCACAGAGAGCGAGGATATGATCCTGCGCGAGGTCACCGATGTGGCTGCCGCCGGCACGCATATGACCGCGCTCCAGCTGGACGGCGCCGCGGTCAGCTGGGGTCAGAACCACATGGGCCAGCTGGGCAACGGCACTGTGGCCGCTCCCACGCCCGCCGACGCCTCTACGCCGGTGGCGGTGAACGTGACCGATCCCATCGTGAAGCTGGATGCGGAGGCGCATCAGAGCTTCTACACCGTGGATGACAGCAGAGTTTATGCCACGGGCCTGAACAACAGCGCGGATGTGTACAACGTCCTGGGCGTTGAGAACCCCGCCTCCAGCACGGCGATCCCCCAGGTGGTGGTGGAGTACGAGACCAACGCGCCTTACACAGATGTGCACTACTATAACAGCGCAGACTCGGCGGAGTTCGATCATGTGATCATGATCGCCGCCGGGCGTCAGCATACCCTGGCGATGCGGGATGACGGCACTGTCTATGCCTGGGGCCGCAACGTAGAGGGCCAGCTGGGCTCCTACGTGACCAATAACTATGGGCTGTATCCCGGCAACAATAACAACGACCCCTCGGATCGTTATCATCCCTTCCGGGTGGGCGCGGACGACTACTATGCCCTGTACCTGAATAATCTGGGTACCCTGGTGCGGAGCAGCGGCGTCAACCTGGGCGGAACCACCGGCCCGGTGGGCAGCAGCGTGCCCATGCCCACCGGCATGGAGGCCACGTATGTGACCTTGAGCACGACCCAGACCCTGACGGTGAATACCAACACCATCACACGGAAGGATATGACCGGCTTCCGGCTCCACGGCGACTATATCACCACCAACGCCGCTCTGCTGGGCGGGAACTATACGCTGGTCTCCTCTGATGAGAACATTATAACTGTGACCGACAATGGCGGCGGCATTTGGGTCATTACCCCGGTACCCGGCGCTTACGGCGAGGTCAATGTGCTGGTGACCCAGGAGGGTAACGCCGCCACACAGCTGCGGCCGGAGTATGGCATGATCCATGTGACGGTGATCCAGGACAACAGCGACCCGACGGTGAGCGTAATGAAGATCGCGGCCCCCGACGTGGCCGCGGGCGAGCGGTTCAACATGGGTCTGAAGTCCGACGGCACGGTCTGGACTTGGGGCGTCAATAACCGGGGCCAGCTGGGCAACAATGACAAGGGCGCCACCATTACAGCCAACGACGCGGATCGTAACGTGCCGGTGCAAGTCCTGATTTCCGATGGTACTGCGCTGACCAACATCATCCGGGTGGCCGCCGGCGACAGCTTTGCCGTGGCTTTGGATGCGGATGGCCACGTCTGGACTTGGGGCGCCAATGACAAGGGCCAGTTGGGCGATGGCGGAACCGATGACCGGCCTTACGCCGATAAGGTGCTGGCCGGTGAACAGACCGGCACCGTTGAGCTGGAGGACATTATTGATGTTGCGGCCGGCGACAGCTTTGTGCTGGCGCTGGATAAGTACGGCTTTGTGTATGCCTGGGGCGCCAATGAAAACGGCCAGCTGGGTACTTCCTCCACGGCTGAAATGGTGAGCACTCCCATAAAGGTCTGGGCCGGCGCCACCGCTACCGGCGTCAACGAGCAGGGCAGCGCCGTCAGCGGTTACCTGCGCAACGTCATCGCTGTGGCTGCCGGCGGCAGCCAGGGCGGCGCGATTCTGGACAACGGCACGGCTGTGACCTGGGGCAAGAACGAGCATATGCAGCTGGGCAGTGAGCAGTCCATCGGAAAATATCCTTGGGCCATGCCTGTGGCTGCCGGTGAGCAGATAGATCGCACATCGGTGACGGATCAGAGCGGGGATCGCTACCTCCATCGGGTGACCGAGCTGGAGATCGGCGATAACTCCGCGGCCTATCAGACCTCTACCTATCAGGCCGCCGGCGACGAGCACAGAGCGCTGCGCAGCGGCAAGCGGCCCGACCGGTTGGGCAACAGTACAGATATCCTGCGGCCGGCCTATGTAAGATACGCGGTCAACCATGACGGCCACACCGCCGGCGAGCCGGTGGAGGATGTGTATAAGGTCACCGTGGGCGGCAGCACCGGCGCCGTGGTCACCGGTCTGGCAGGCAGCGACAGCGAGCGGGTCTACGCCTGGGGCTTCAATACCTCCGGTCAGCTGGGCCAGGAGTACTATTCCGGCCAGAATGCCACTGCCATTGCCGACGATAACACCACCGACGCACAGCGGGTTCGTGACACCGTCCAGCCCATGGACAATAACATCACATATATCGAGGGCGTCATCGACGTGATCTCGGGCGGCGAGCACACCACCTTCTATAAGAAGGACGGCACTGTGTTTGATGTGGGCCGCGGCACGGAAGGCCAGTTGGGTAACCGGGAATTCCAGAATGCGGCGTTGCCGGTGCTGGTGGATACTGCCTTCTATCGCGGCGTGGCCTTGGAATGGGCCGGGATCCGGCCCGTCGGAGGCGGCAGCTACGTGCGGGAATACGGCGTTACCGCACCCACTCCTTCGCCGGTACCTGACTACTTTACCATCGACCTGTCTCAGGAGCTGGTCATGGATGAGATGAAGATGGCCGTGCGCTTTAACGTGGGCTTCAACCTTTATCAGGATCCCCGGTATGAGGCCATGACCGGCCAGCCCTTTACGATTCAGGCCACGGGTTCTGACGAGACCATCGGCCAGGTCAACGTGACCGGCACCAACATTGTTGTAACGCCGGCTAAGGACGCTGCAACGGGCCAGCCCACCAACAAGACGGGTATCATCACCGTGACGGTGACCTACACCGATCCCAACACCGGCGACGTGGCCAAGAGCGATTTCCGGGTGGCGATCACCGATAAGAATCTGACCGAGCCTATGGTGGCATCGGGCGGAAACTTCTCTCTGGCGGTGTCTCAGCACGGCGATCTGTGGGTTTGGGGCACCAACGATGAAGGTCAGCTGGGCACCGGGGATAACGTCAGCTATGAGTATCCCTATCAGCTGACGAATTTCCCCGCGGGCACTAAGTTCAAGGCGGTAGCCGCCGGCGATGCAGTGGCGGCTGCGCTGACGGATACCGGCAATATCTACGTCTGGGGCCGCGGCTATGGCAGCACGCCCACTCTGTTCATCTCTGCCAGCGCGACCTTTAAGCAGATCGACGCCCGGGGCGACCAGTTCATTGCTCTGGACGACACCCCCAACGGCAATGTGGTGACCTGGATGGCGGGCGAGACCGTAGGTACGCCGGCCATGGTGGGTCTGCCCGTGACCCAGGTGGCCGCCGGCCGGGAGCACTTCCTGGCGCTGAGCAACGGCCTGGTCTACGGCTGGGGCGACAATAGCAGATATCAGCTGAGCTCCGCCTATCCCGGGCAGTTGGCTGTTGGAGATCCCCGGGTCATTGGAACCCTGACAAACGTCAGCTCCATTGCGGCGGGCGACTATGTGTCCGCGGCCATTATGGGCGGCAGAGTCTATGCCTGGGGTGCCAACAACAACTATCAGGCCGGCGGCAGCGACAATACCCAGGATGTGACCGGGCCCACCCAGCTTTCCGGGCTGGAGATGATCAGCGAAGTGAGCCTGGGCACTGGATTTGGCATCGCCGTCACCGAGAGTGGCTACGCCTATGCCTGGGGCAATGCCAAGGACGGCCAGCTGGGCATCGGCACGGATACGAGAGGCGGCGTGGATTATACCACGACCACCGGCATCGACTATCGTGTCACGCCGGTGAACGTAAACAAGGGCGACACCTTTAACGCCAACGCTGCGCCTGAGCTGCAGAGCGTGCTGGCGCTGGATGCCGGCACCGGACATGTGGTGATGGTGCGGGCAGACGGCTTCGTCTACGCCTGGGGCAAAAACGACGGCTACAGCCTGGGCAGTCCCGAGGTGGCGCTGAACAAGATCGCGCCTGAGCCGGTACAGGTGGGCGACGCGGAGGCCAGAACTCTCATCATCCTGAAGGCGGAGCTGTTTGACGCCGCGGGCAATCCGAAGGGCACCTTCAGCATTCCCACCACTAACACGGACGCCTGGCTGTCCGCCATGAATGTGCAGATGGCTCCGGGCGATACGCTGACGGTGAAGTACAACACCACGGAGAACAACCTGGCGGAGACCTACCTGTCTGCCTTCAACCTGTTGGTGGACAGCCGGACGCTGTCTGTGCGCAATTTCGACGTGGTCAACGGCAGGGTGAAATGGTCTTCTGCCGACCAGAATCTGGTGACCATCAGCGAGAGCCTGAGCCTGAACGGCGGCACCGCCACGCTCACCGCCGGCACCAGCTACTACGGAACGACGGTGGTGCGCTTTACCAATGAGGCCAGCGGCCACATTGGCACCATCAACATCACAGTGACCCAGGAGAGCGCACCCAGTGAGGGTATCGCCGCGCCTATGGTGGTGGCCGGGAAGGACTTCTCGGCGGCCCTGCGCAGCGACGGTACCGTCTGGGCTTGGGGTCTCAACACCTCCGGCCAGCTGGGCGACGGCACTCTCATCACCCGCAGCCAGCCCACTCAGGTGCAGGTGCAGAACACCACCACGCCTGGACTGCGCACTTACATTCAGAATATTGTTGCCATTGCCGCCGGCGAGGCCCACCTGGTCATGCTGGACAGCAACGGCAAGGTTTGGACCACAGGCAATAACGCCTATGGTCAGCTTGGCTATGCAAACGCCACCATGTACGCCGAGCAAGTGACTGACCTTGACAACTCTTTCGTTACCGGCATCGCCGCCGGCGCCTATCATACGCTGGCGCTTACGCAAAGCACCGAGACCCACACCGGAGCCACCGGCAGCAGCATCCCGGCCGGCACCAACGGCACCCTGCGGCTGGGCGGCGAGGTCTACGCCTGGGGCAGCAACGACCATGGCCAGCTGGGCGTGAGCAATGTGGCGGGCATCGCCTTCACAGAGGTGCCGCAGCACGTGCTCAAGGGCCAGAGTGCTTCTGACAGCTACTATCTCAACAGCGTGGTCTCCGTCGCCGCGGGCGGCAGTTTCTCCATGGCTCTGCGCAATGACGGGACGGTCTACACCTGGGGCGAAAATACCTCCGGCCAGTTGGGCGACGGCAGCACCCAGGATCGGGATCTGCCTGTTCAGGTGCACGAAGGCGCCATGCAGACCGGGACGGGCTTTGCCCAGAATGTGGTGGCCATTGCCGCCGGCGACCAGCACTCTGTGCTGCTGGTGCGCATCGAGACCGGTGCGGTGAGCCCGGGCGATTCTCTCAACATTCGCAGTGAGGTCTATACCATGGGTGCGAACAGCCATGGCCAGCTGGGCGTCTGGAGTACCCAGAACCTGACGGTCAACCGGACGCCCGTCCCCGTGTCCAGGGCACTGCGGACACTGGCGCGGGCGGCGCGCCCAACGGCGTGCTGGGCAGCACCGGTACCCAGTCCGGGGAAGAGGTCATCGTCGGCATTGCCGCCGGCACAGATCACAGCTACGCCATCACCAGCGGCGGCGACCTGTATGCCTGGGGCGGCAACGATAACGGCGAGCTGGGCATCACGAATGAGAGCTTTGTGGATGTGGAGGCGGAGGATCCGCGTACCACGCCTGTCAAGGTGGCCAAGGGCCTCAGCGTTTCCACCACTGATTTCATCAATAATGTGCGCAGTGTGGCGGGCGGCTATGAGCACAGCCTGGCGCTGAAAGCCGACGGCACTGTCTGGAGCTTCGGCCTGGGCACCGCCTGGCAGATCGGCGACGCCGAGAACCGCAACTATATCTATCCCGTCCAGGTCAACGCCCACGCGATGAACCTGATGGCGGCCGACTACATCTATACCGATACCGCCGCTACCGTGCAGTATGTCAACGGTGAGGAGATCATCCGCATCTGGGCCGATCAGACGGTGACTGTAAAGCTTTCTGACTTGCATGACCGTTACTTGAGAGGTTTCGAGCTCTATGACCGCAACGATGACAACGGCACAGTGGCCGGCCTGACCGATGTAAGCCAGTTGAGCATCCACGCCCAGGATAACGGTGCGCTGCTCAGCTGGAACACCAGCGGCACGGAGCTGATCTTTACGCCTAACGCGGGCAAGACAGGCCGCACCAATGTGTCCGTTGGATACACCGATCCCAATGGTAAGGTCTATCTGCTCATTCTGAATATCTCTGTGGCCCGGATCGCCGACCCGGCAAACAACGTTCAGCGGTATGAGGCTGACGTGGCCGCGCCGGCTATCGTGGGCGGCGCCCAGCACAACCTGGCACTGAAGAGCGACGGCGGCGTGTACGCCTGGGGCCTGAACAATGTGGGCCAGCTGGGCAATGGCAGCCAGAGCGACCACTCTTATCCCGCGCCGGTGGCGGCGGGCGAGCAGCAGGTCTACCGCTGCACCAGCTGCGGCGCAGTGCACGACAGCGCTATCGCTGCCGCCAACTGCCCGGACTGCACCGGAGCTACCACTTTGGTGGAGAGCAGCTATCTGGAGAACATCGTGGCCATCGCGGCCGGCACCAACTTCAGCGCGGCACTGGATGCGGACGGAAACGTCTGGGTCTGGGGCTATGCCATCGGCATTGTGCAGAGCAATGTGCCGGTGCGGGCCAACTTTGTCAACTCTTATCTGGAAGACCACGCTACGCCGACCCATCCCTTCATCGTGGACATCGCCGCCGGCCAGGATCATATCCTGGCGCTGGACAGCGAGGGCACGGTTTGGAGCTGGGGCATGGACGATTACGGCCAGCTGGGCCAGGATGAGCCCACTGCCTATTCCGAAGCGCAGAGCAGCTACTATGTCGGCGTTCCCGCCCGTGTGGTGGGCGGCGAGGCCGCTTCTGAGAACTACAAGTATCTGGATCACGTGGTGGATATCGCCGCGGGCGCCAGCTTCAGCCTGGCCATCCGCAGCGACGGCTCCGTTATGGGCTGGGGCCGCAACAACGTCTACCAGCTGGGTCTGGATGTGGACACCTTTGGAAACGGCAAACTCACGGACAACAAGGACACGCTGAACCGTTACGCGCCTGTGTACTTGGAGGATAACGGCGGCGTGATGAAGGCCATTGAGGTCTCTGCCGGCAAAGAGCACGGTGTGGCCTTGATGATGGACGGCACTGTGAAGATGTGGGGCAGATACTGGCTCTACAATTACTGGTATATCTTCGAGAGAAACTATTACAGCGCTGATGTGTATCAGAGCTACACCAAACCTGAATTTGTAGTGGACGCCGCCGGCAACGTGCTGACGGATGTGGTATCCATCTCCTCCAACCTGAACACCGACCATGCCCTGAGGAGCGACGGCACCGTGTGGAGCTGGGGCAGCTATGTCTACGGCGAGCGGGGCGACGGACTTTACCAGGGCAGACCGCAGAACGATCAGGGGATCGATATGGCCGCCTATCCTGCCCTCCAAGGCCAGTCCCCCAGCGCCGACGCCAACGGCGCGATGAACAACATCGTTCTGCTGGCTTCGGGCGACTACACCACCACGGTCATGAGTGGGGATGGCTATCTGTACAGCTGGGGCCGCAATGACTATGGTGAAGTGGGCAATGTTTCCACCAATGACGGCAGCACCTTGAGCAACAGCGAGGGCGGCGCGGATAACCGCACTGTGTACCGCTACGGCAGCACGGTAGAGTCTCCCGTCTATGTGGGCGCCCGTCCGGGCAACCTGCTCCAGATCACCACCGGCGCGCTGACTGCCACCAGCAGCACAGACGCTGCGGCGATCAACAACCCCGCAAACGGCACACGTGGCAAGGCACAAACCTTTACAGGCGATTTGCCTGTTGTGGTGGAGATGACCTCTGGTCAGAAACTGACCATCGACGCCACCAAGGTGGAGGAGGAGGTCTATCCCGGCACCAATCTCCTGCACAGCATGGTGACGACCGGTGAGACGGTGGACGCGATGGGCGTGGTTCGCAAGACCCTGGCGGATCAGTCCGCTAACCTGACCTGGTACTCCTCCGACGAGAGCATCTTGAAGGTGAGTGATAACAATGGCCAGGGCACGGTGACCATCACGCCCGCTATTGCGACCGAGCCTACCACCGGACGCTGGGGTACCGCCACCATCTATGCGGTGGATAAGGTCACCGGGTACTGGGGCTCCTTCCGGGTGACGGTCTTCAATGAGGGCCTGAACACCGACCTGGATCCCATTGTGACCAATGCCGCCATCTTTGCCGGCCGGGATATCGCTTACGCCATCCAGCAAAACGGCACTGTCTGGGGCTGGGGCGAGAGCGCCAATAACTTCCTGGGCGTGGATCCCACCGGTTCTTCCGCGCACACCTCCGCCTCCGCTTTCACTTGGAACTACTTCGATGTGGCCACAATGACCGCCAATTCGACGGCTGCTGGCGACTTCTGGGATGTTCTGGCCACGTATGCCGCCAATAACGGCTACCCCGGCCTGCCCATCATCACCGGCCTCGGCCCGGTGGGTCAGACTCTGGGCAGCATCGATCTGCCTGAGACGCTGAACCGTTCCGACTACGCCCTGGTGCTGAGCAGCACTGCGGCGACAGCTTTGAACGGCTATAGTTCCATGCCTGTGGTGGCCATTATGGACGACCCCGCCGGCTCCATGAGCGGTGTGATGACCAGTATCTCTATCAATGAGAACATGCTGGCCATTGCCGACAATACATTCTCTAATGCCAACATCACCAATGTGACCTGGAAGGCCGCGGATATCGGCAACGGCTATGCCAACGCCACCGCCTTCCCCGGCACGGTGGTGAGCGTCAGCATGGATCGAAGCCTGGATAGCATGGAGGCCCAGATCCAGGGTTACTTCCCCGCGGCCACCATAACCTATACCTCCAGCGCAAATGTGGTAGACGGCGGCGGCCTCAACGGCTATTACGATACGCCCACCCAGATCGCCGGTATCAACGGCCACGGTATGCTGGGCGACATCACCAATAGCTATAACGACGCTATTGTGGATATGGCAGTGAGCAAGAGCGCCAGCGGCAACTATCATGTGCTGGCTCTGTCGGCCTATGGCGATCTGTTTGCCTGGGGCTACAACGGCTACGGCCAGCTGGGTGACGGTTCTACCAACAACTCCAGCGTGCCCATCCGGGTGCTGGCCGGAGACAGCCCCTTCTGGTACACCTACGATGAGGTGAACAACGTCCGGCACTATATGAGCGACTATACGACCGGCGCTGTGCGCTATCTCACCGGCGTGGTGGACATTGCCGTGGGCGACAACCACTCCATCGCGCTGCTTCAGGATGGCAGCGTACTGACCTGGGGCAACGGCAGCATGGGCCAGGGTGGCGACTATGACGTCCGGACAGTGGCTTACCACACCATGCCGCGGTACACCTGCATTGGCGGCAGCGTGGGCGACAGGGGACATCTGAACAACATTATCGCGGTCTCCGCTGTGGGCGACCTGAGCGGCGCCCTGCGCTCCGACGGTATCGTGTTCGTTTGGGGCGACAACGCCAGCGGACAGATCGGCGACGGCACCACCCTGTCCAAGCGCTTCCCCAACCCGGCCTCCATCAGCCGGGGCACCTATAACGACTCCTGCGCCGTCGGCCTGACCGACGTGCTCAAGCAGATCGTGGAGTTTGACCTGGGCGTGGATCATGTCCTGGCCCTCCAGGGCGAGGTGGACGCCACCAACGCCCTGCGCACCAACCAGAGCGTCTGGTCTTGGGGCGTGAACACGGACAGCCAGTTGGGACGCGACAGCGCCAGCAACAGTCCCAACACGGTGGCCGGTGTGGTGAACAACACCGACCTGGGCAGCGCGGCGCAGATCCAGAAGATCGCCCATGTCTCCGCCGGCGGGATGCACTCCCTGCTCCTCACCGAGGACGGCAAGGTCTGGGCCTGGGGCGACAACTCCAGAGGCCAGCTGGGTATCTATGACGGCAATGACAAGGAAGGCGTCTTGACGCCTGCCAGCAAGCAGGCCGACTATATCACGCCTGTTCAGGTGAAGGCCGGCGACAATGCCTTCAAGCTGGCCGACGGCTCTCTGGCCAAGCAGCTGGAAGGCATCCGGGCCATCCAGGCGGGCTATGACCATAACATGGTGGTCAACGACGAAGGCTATGTCTACTCTTGGGGCGACAATACCAAGGGCGAACTGGGCGACTTCGAGGTAGTGGAGAAGAACTCCCCGGTGCAGACCGGCTTCCAGCAGTACCGCGCCCTGGAGCCTGTGAAGTCCTGGCTCTTCAAGAATGGCGTCCTGGCGCAGACCTACGAGCGGGGCAAGAATCCCGAGCCGCCGCTGGAGGTGACGCTCCACCTGGGGATCAACGGCGTCAGCGTCTCGGACACCTATATCATGGATGAGAGCGCGGGCAACATGGAAGAGGTCTTCTACAAGGGCTACAACCTCTTCAGCGACACTGAGCACAAGGACGTGACCAAGCACCCGATCTCCTTCATCAGCGCGGACGATACCGTGGCTAAGGTCTACCGGAGCAGTACCGATACAAATCAGATCATTGTGGAGCCCACGGGCTTCGGCCGTACTGTCATTACCTTCTGGGTGGATTCCACCGACGGTTACCGCTACTCCGGCGCCCTGCTGGTCATCGTGCCCGAGGACTCCGACAAGGTCGCGCCTATGACCGCCGCCGGCCGTGGCTTTACCCTGGCGCTGAAGAGCGACGGTACCGTTTGGGCCTGGGGTGACAACACCTATGGCCAGTTGGGTACCGGAGACGGCTTCGACACCCCGGCCAACAGGACAAATACCACGATCAACCGTGCGCGGATCTCGCCGGTTCAGGTCATGATCCCCGAGACGGAGAAGGTCACCTATATTGCGGCAGGCGGTTACCATGGCCTGGCGGTGACCGAGAGCAGCCGGGTCTATGCTTGGGGCCGCAATGAGGACGGCCAGCTGGGCGACCTGACCAACGCCAACCGCTCCATGCCCGCCCTGGTGACGGGTCTCAACCAGACCTCGGCTACTCTGGACGGCGTGATCCAGGTGGCGGCAATGGACTATACCTCCATTGCCATGTTCGAAAACGGTTATGTGGCCACTTGGGGCCGCAACACCTCCGGCCAGATGGGCGACAACACCGGTTCCAGCAAGAATTACCCGGTGCGGCTGAGAGGCTACAAGGGCGGCGGCTACATGAACAATGTCATGGGCATCACCGCCGGCGACGACTTCGGCGCCGTGGTGCGTTCCAACGGCAGCGTTTACACCTGGGGCGTTGGCTCCAACGGCCAGCTGGGCAACGAAAACATCCTGAACAAGCTGGCCCCTGTCCAGGTGTTCAACCGGGATACCCTGGTGGACAGCAACGGCACCTACCTGCTGAACATGATCGCCATCGCTGCCGGCGGACGGCACATTGTCACCCTGAACCGGGACGGCGAGATGTATGCCTGGGGTGCCAACGACTTCGGCCAGCTGGGCAACAACAATAAGGGCGTGGACACCACCGCCCCGGTGCGGGTGCTGGACGCCAGCACCGGCGCGAACCTGAGCAATATCACCTACATCGCCGCAGGCGGCGACCATTCTGTGGCGCAGAGCAAGAAGGATGCGGGCGGCCACAACACGATCTATACCTGGGGCGACAATGCCAACGGCGAACTGGGTGTGGGCATCGTCACCATGACCGACACGGCCATGGCCACCGCCAGCTCCTTCAGCGACGCCAGCAGCAGCGGTCTGTTCGATCCCAGCCACGGCACCTTCTTCAGCAATTACGACCACATTGCATATCGGATCAGCGCGGGCCACGAGCACACGGTGGTCATGGCTGACGACGGCTACCTCTACACCTGGGGCGACAACGCCAGAGGTGGTCTGGGCAACGGTACCGCCACCGACAGCGGGATCCCGGAGCGTGCCGGTCAGCGGGAGGAGGCCATCCTGGTCTACGATCCCGGCATGACTATCTCCGGCGGCGTGGTGACCCCCTCCGCGGAGACCACGGATATCTCCGCCCTGGGCACGGTGACTGTGGGTACGGCCGCCACCTTCGATACCTCCAAGATCTATCTGCGGCAGTATCTGGGTCTGCAGATGTTCAACACCGAAAATGAAGCGGTGGCGATCAACCCGGCCAATATCACTGTGGAAGTTCTGGATCCCAGCCTGATCACTGTGACCAACAGCGGCACGATCTACACCTTCCGGGCCACGGCGGTGGATCGCTTTGGCCACACCATGATCCGCTTTACCTATACGGATAATGGCCATACCTATCACCTGCTGATGCCGGTGAGCGTCATCGACAGCGACAAGAACGGCTCCGCCCAGTCTGTGTCTGAGGTGAAGGCGGGCCACGCCCACTCGGCGCTGGTCAAGCCCGACGGAACGGCCTGGACTTGGGGCAAGAACGACTATAAGCAGCTGGGCGACGGCACTGAGACCAACCGCTTCTTCCCGGTGCAGGTGGACGCCACCAACGCCAGAAGCGGCGACCAGCTCTCCGGCATCGACGCCGAGGGCAACAGCATTGTCGCGCTGACCAATATCGTCTCCGTGGCCGTGGGCGGCAACCACACCCTGGCCCTGACCAGAGACGGCTATGTGTACGCCTGGGGCCGCAATGACCGGGGCCAGGTGGGCAACGGCGCGAATATCAGCGTGGCGGCCAATGAGACTGCCGAGCTGGGCCTGGTCGTTCTGGGCGCGCAGACGCCCGGCGCCGCAGGAACGGACGCTGAAAATTATCTCCACGATATCGTGGCCATCGCGGCAGGGTATGACTTCTCCCTGGCGCTGGATAAGTACGGCTATGTGTACGCCTGGGGCGACAGCCAGTACGGCCAGTTGGGCAACGGCTTCTTTAATGAGCTCAACTCTACCGCCAAGGTCTACGGCGTATCCGCTCCGGTGCGGGTCATCAATGGCATCGCCGCCGGCCCCAACGATCCCAACAGCGCTTACAACTGGCTTGCCCATATCGTGCAGATCTCCGCGCTGGATGACCATGTGGCGGCCCTGCGCGCTGACGGCACTGTGGTGACCTGGGGCAAGAGCCGGGAAGGCCAGCTGGGCATCAGCCTCACCTCTCCCGACGTGCCTGCCCAGGAGGACAATGTCTCTGTGCCCAACATTGTCCGCTCCGGCGAGAATCCCGCCACTGTGGGCGTGACCGGCACCAACGAGTTCTTCTACAATGCCATGGACGTCTCCGCCGGCGGCAACAATGCCGAAGCGCCCACCGGAGACGGGGCATATACGATGATCCTGACCATTGACGGGAACGGGGATCGCGCCATCTACGCCGCAGGCGACAACACCTACGGCCAGTTGGGCAGTCTCTTTACCGGAACCGGCTCTCACGTGCCGGTGAAGGTGCTGGATCAAAACACTACCATTCAGCTGTTCGGCACTGCGACGACCACGTTGGGCATGGAAGGGGAGGCACTGGTGGATATCTCCGCCGGCGGCCACCACGGCCTGGCCCGTACCAACGCCAATTATGCCTACACCTGGGGCGACGGCTCCCTGGGCCAGATGGGCGACAGCAGCTTCAACTCCAGCGTTGTGGCCAAGCGTGTGCTCAAGGGCGAGTACGAGCAGTTCAACACCAACTATGTCTATCTGGAAGGGGTGCGGGACATCTCCGCCGGCGGCGACTACACCCTGACCATCAACATGTATGACAGCAACCATGTGGCCAACTATCCCGCTGAGCTCAACGACGGCCAGTTCGGCTATGTCTGGGCCTGGGGCCTCAACACCGCCACCAGCGCCGCAGACGATGAGACCATTACCGGTCAGTTGGGCGTGATGAGCAATACCCGGGTGAATCTGCCCAGCCAGTCCGGCGCCCGGGAGAGCCTGAACCTGGTCTTCGACTACATCGAGATCGCGACCATGAACGGCACCAGTGTCTCCGGCATTACCGCCGCTTACGGCGTGCGGCCCGGCGGCGCGGCGCCGGGCACCAGCCTGGAGGCCAGCTCCGGCATCAGCCCTGTCTTCGCACAGGATGAGGTGCTCAGCAGCATAAACGTGGCCTACACCGACAGTGTGGTCATCTTCCGGGACAACACCCACCTGGAGTACAACAGCGGCTTCGCCCTTTACCCCGTAGTGAAGAGCCTGCCCACCACCACCGAGGCGTGGACGAGCGTGTCCTCCGCCACTGACGTGGCCACGGTGAGCGATTATCCCAGCGCGGGCAACAAGCAGGGCATCATCATCAAGGCCGCTGTGCCCAACAAGGAGGATATCTCCACCATCACCGTCTCCTCCGCCTACAAAAATGGCACCGCCTATCTGGACGGCGATCATGTGGTGGGTACGCTCCTCTCCGCTCCCTATGCCGACGGTGAGCTGCTGGAGGGCGTCTATACCGGCACCCTGGGCATCAAGTACCAGGGCGGCGGCGACGTGATCGTGCCCACAGTGGTTACCGGCCACGACTTCACTGCCATCCTGGATGAGGAAGGCTATGTGTGGGTCTGGGGCATGAACCGCTACGGCGTGCTGGGCCAGGGCAATACCCAGGGCGCTCAGGGCTACAGCGAATATAACGCCGGCGGCGACGGCTACACCGCCGGAACAAGCGTGTCCACCGTGAATCCCCAGCGGGTACGCATCGACGACAATACTTACCTGGGCGACCAGCTGGTGATGAACAAGGGCGTTATGGTGCCTGACCGGATCACCACCATTGCCGCCGGTGAGTACCATATGGTGGCTTTGACCCAGAGCGGCCGCGTGTGGACTTGGGGCCGCAACGAAAGCGGCCAGCTGGGCAACGGCAACCAGAACGACCAGGGCTATGCCGTGCCCGTTCTGGCCGGCGACCAGGAGACCTACATCTGCGCCGACTGCGGCAACGTCTACTACAGCATTCCCGCCTCCGGCACCTGCAGCTGCGGCGGCGAGCTTAGTCGCAGCCCCTATCTGGAGAAGATCCAGGGCCTGGCCGCAGGCACCAGCCACACCTTGGCGCTGTCTGAGACCACCGAGATCTGGTCCTGGGGCTCCCATCAGTACGGCCAGCTGGGCGCCCGCCAGTACCCCGACAATGTGAAGAGCACCCAGCCGGTGAAGGTTCGCGGCTACCTGGCTGAGGGTTATCTGTCCACCGTCGTTATGGTGGCTGCCGGCGGCAACAGCTCCGCTGCCCTGCTGCTGGACGGTTCCATCTGGGCTTGGGGCCAGAACGACCACGGCCAGATCGGTATCGACACCACGACCAACCAGGGCACGCCCGCTCGCGTCCATAAGGGTCTGAGCACCAACAGCTCCGGCCTGTACCTGGAGAAGAACAGCTATGTCTCCGTGGGCTACGGTCACATGCTGGCCGTCCAGACCATTCCCGCCAGCGAAAGCGCCACCGGCCTGCAGCAGCAGTTTGTCTACGGCTGGGGCGACAACTCCCTGGGCCAGCTTTCCCTGGAGGGCGGCGCCGTCGCGGCCGACTATGTCTCCCCCAAGTATGTCATCACAGTGAACAACCAGTACCTGGGCGAGGATCTGGCCTACGGGGCCATCAACCGTGTGGCCGCAGGCAACAAGTTCTCCCTGGCCCTCACCGCTGACGCCCGAGTTCTGTCCTGGGGCCTGAACAACGTGGGTCAGCTGGGCAAGGGCGGCGGCAACACCGCCGACCAGCCGCTGGCGGATCTGATCTCCGCCGGCGAGACCGCGGTGAACACCATCGACGGCCTCACCCATGCCTCCGGCGGCACCGGACTGAACACTACCGGCATGAAGACCCCGGAGACCTCCGGCAATCTGTCCAACATCCGGGCCATCGCCGCCGGCTATGACCACGCCGGAGCTATGCGCTTCGATAACGTCTCCACCGCCGGGGTCAACTTCGGCTCCTTCATCAACACCTGGGGCGACAATACTTACGGCGAGCTGGGCGTCTACACCCAGACCTCCGACTACTACTCCGCGGCCCATGATCCCACCCAGTCGGGCCGGGTGTATACCGACACCTACGCCTACTCCACAGAGCCTGTTTACGCCGGCTACCGGTACCAGAGCTACGTCTGGGCCGACCACGCGGTGGAAGAGACCCTGGGCGCCGCCGCGGCCAGCGCCGCCTTTGCGGCCTCCGACGGTTCCCTTATCAACGGCTCGGCGTACAACCCCACCGCCACCGGCATGTCCCGGATCACCAACGCCTCCACCGGAACGGCTACCGACTCGGGCTGGATGCACCGTCTGGCCAGCGACAAGCAGCTGCGGCTGGAGCTCAGCCGCTGGCTGGTGATGCCCGGAACCAGCGTCAACAACCGCATGAAGCTCATCGACAACGGCATGACCTACGAGGTCAGAGCCTGGTCGATGGATCCCTACATCGCCGTAGTGGAGCAGGACACTGCCGACGGCAGCTGGATCGTCAAGCCCTCCGGCCTGGACGAGTTCGGCACCGTGGCCATCGTCTTCGCCACCTATGAGAAGGCCAGCGGCCAGCGGGTAGCGCAGAGTGTTCTCCAGCTGTCCATTTACGAGGCCGGGCGGGTGGCCACGCCCATGGTGGTCAGCGGTAAGAACCACACTCTGGCCCTGCGGGCCGACGGCACCGTCTGGGCCTGGGGCTCCAACGTCTACGGACAGCTGGGCATTGGTTATAACATGGAAAGCCGCTTGAAGCTGTACCGGTATTCAGTTGGCAACAGTCATTACTGGAGCGAAACTGTTACCGTAGTGAAAGACTCCCAGGGCATTACCGCCCTGCGCTCCTTTACCACACCGCAGCTGGTGGTGGGCGGCGTCCAGACCGGCGACAACAACCTGCCGCTGAGCAATATCGTGGCCATCGCCGCCGGCGGCGACGCCAGCTACGCCCTGGATTCCAGCGGCCGGGTGTGGAGCTGGGGTCTCAACATCCACGGCGAGCTGGGCAACGGCGAATACCTCCAGGTCTATTCCTGGGGCGAGTCTGACATGCCCGCCGGCCACGGCGCCCACTATGTGCGGGAGGATCCCAACCAGTACGCCCCCGTGGCGGTGCTGGGGGTGGGCGGCTCCGACCAGCTGACCGATGTGGCCTCTATCTCCGCCGGCCGGGACTTTGCCATCGCCCTGCGCAACGACGGCTCCGTGGTCTACTGGGGCAATAGCGGCGGCTATGAGTCTCAGATCATAGACCGCCCCATGACCGATTACACCACCTACAGCGGCAAGAGCAACTTTGACATCTGGCATGCCGCCCAAAGTTCGTACTATGCCGAAGCCCCCTGGCCCAACATTGCCAGTCACGCCACCAGTACGGCCCGAACCTTTGAGGAGCACTACCTCATGCGGGCGGGCGACGGTATTGCCGGCACCCGGACGAACCACGCCTACAGCAACGGGAGCGGTAGCAGGGGCTGGCATGGATATGGCACGTGTTACTACTATACCATGGACAATATCTACCATACGGCGCCCACCGTGGTGCTGGGCCCCGGCGGCACCGGCCGGTTGGGCGACTCCACCGGCGCCTTCAATACCGCCGGACTGTCCACCGGCAACCTCACCGCCAAGGTGACCAAGCTGGCCGCCGGAAACAACTTCTCCGTGGCCCTTCTGGCCGACGGAACGGTGTACACCTGGGGTCTCAACAGCGTGGACACGGTGGAGCGTACGATGGTGAGCCAAAACGGCGGATGGACTCGCTATGTGTCCCGTACCGTGAAGGAGAGGCCCACCGGTCAACTGGGCGACGGCACCTATTATAACCGGATCTACCCGGTACAGGTGCGCGCCGGCGAGCAGAACAACGGTACCAACTATCTCCAGGACATCGTGGACATCGCCGTGGGCGACTACCATGTCATCGCCCTGGATTCCACCGGTACCGCTTATGGCTGGGGCCTCAACGACAACGGCCAGCTGGGCGACGCCACGGTGAACTGCTCCAACCTGCCCGTGCGGGTAGACTTCACCGACTATCTGGATACCGTCAATGGCGGCAAGGCCCAGGCCCGGGTCTACGCCGGCGGCAACAGCTCCATGAGCCGCGACGCCGACGGCAAGGTCTATGGCTGGGGCGACAACACCAACGGTCAGCTCTCCTCCGCCACGGTGAACGCCACTACCGCCCACTATGAGATCCCCCAGGGCGACAGCGTCAACTATAACTACATCGACCACGACCGGGATTACGACGCCGCCATCCGCTCTGACGCTACCGGCGACGAGCCCTTCGAGCTGGCGCTGGAGCTGGATGTGAACACCCGCACCTCCGTCATTTACCGGGCCGACGGCACGGTTTGGGCCATGGGCACCTCTGACGCCGCAGCTCTGTCCGGCGATTACGCCATCACCGGCTCCCGGGGCACTCTGGGCGACAGTTACAACCGTGCTGCCGGTCTGCCCACCCGGGTGGGTATGGAGGACAGCAACTCCCTCGTCCTGCCCAATATGCGCATCGAGGACAGCAGCGGAAAGACCACCGATCTGGACTACGACGCCAACGGACTTGGCGTAACGCCCATCCGCATCAAGGAGAGCGAGAAGCTGGAGATCACCATGCTTAGCATGGGAACGGTTCTTGACCCCCTTGCGCCGCCGACCACCTCCGTCACCGAGCCCACCAGCGGCACGGCGGAGAGCAGCGACGTCACCACTACAGAGACCCGGCTGGATGGCACCATCATCACCACCCGGACAGTGGTGAACGACGACGGACTGACCGACAGAGTGACCCAGACCTGGGTCACCACGGCCAACAGCGGCCCCAACCGTTACTTTACGCCCGGCTTCAACCTGGCTGAGTTTGAGGGGATCCGCGCCACCGGCAGAGAGGCCATTGACAGTGCCACCATCAATGACAGCGGACTTACCGTCATCTCCTCCAACGAGGATATTCTCACCGTGGAATATAACGCCGCCGGCAATACGGTTACCTTCACGCCTGTGCCCGACGCTTTTGGTACAGTGACAGTGATGATCCGCCACGACGCCACCAACACCACCCGTATGCTCCGAGTCGTGGTGATCCCCGAGGTACCCAACTCCAACGAGAAGATCGCCGCCCCCAAGGTGGTATACGGCTCCAGCGCCGACGGCGACTTCGCCCATGCGGTGGCCCTCATGGCCGACGGTACGGTCTGGACTTGGGGTAACAACAGCTACGGCCAGCTGGGTGACGGCACTTCCGGCGCCAACGCCTATGAGTATGAGCCCATCCAGGTTCGCGGCGCCAACAACCTGGGTTATCTGAAGGATATCGTGGATGTGGCGGCCGGTATGGACACCAGCTTCGCCATCGCCAGTGACGGTACCGTCTATGCCTGGGGCCGCAACAGCTATGGCCAGCTGGGTATTGGCAGCACGGACGATACGGCGTATCCTGTGGCGATTTCTGACAGAAAGTTCGTCCAGCTCTCCTCCGGCAGCTACCACACCCTGGCGGTGGACGAGGATGGCCGGGTATGGGGCTGGGGCCTCAATGACTACAGCCAGGTGGGCTGCGATACCCGCGCCGCCAACTACACTGTGCCGGTGCGCGTAGCCCGCATGGGTCAGATCAACGTCCCCGCGGACAATGACCGGTATCTGGACAATATCATCGCCGTGGAGGCGGGCAACCGCACCTCCGCCGCCCTCATGGCCGACGGCACCGTTTGGACTTGGGGCGCCATCTACACCGGTTCCGCCTGGAGTTATGATGTGGGCGACGTTGCGGGCAAGCGCAACGGGACGAACCTGGAAAACAGCCGTGTTTCCTATTCGGCCTCCGGCTATCAGCGCACGCCCATGCCTGTGAAACGGCCTGTGGAGAGTGCCTATACCGGAAACGGCATCTTCCTGCGGGACAGCATGGAGATCGCCGCCGGTTCCAACGGCAACCACATCTTGATCCTGAATGCCAACAATGTGGCTGAGACGACTCAGAATAACAAGATCGTCAAGGATACGACGCCTGTGATCTACGCAATCGGCGCCAACGATTCCAACCAGTTGGGCGATCTGACGGCGGGCGCCAGCTCCACCCTGCCCGTCCGGGCCGCCGTTCTCCACAACGCGATGGATCCCGATGACCGCATCGCCTCTGTGGCGGCGGGCGGCGACCAGTCCGGCGTTCTGCTCCAGGGTGGCAAGACCATGGTCTGGGGCTGGGATAAGATCGATCCGCCCAAGACCGCGCCTGTGACTACTGCCTCTCAGGGCGTCGAGACCATCAACGATAATACGACCTACAGCTTCGACCTGGCGCCCAGCGCCGCTGTGGTGGTCAAGCCGGACGGCACCGCCTGGACTTGGGGCTCCAACGCCAAGGGCCAGTTGGGTGCCAGCAAGGAGGACGAGACCTTTACCACCGTGACCCCGGTGCAGGTCAGCTATGCCCAGGCCAACAGCAGCCGGCTGAACCTCCAGAGCGTTCTGGCTCTTGAGCTGGCCAACATGAATGTGGATCGTGAATACCAGGCTCCCTTTACCGTGACCCTGTACAACGGTAAGGAGACGGTGAAGATCGACGACACCAAGATCATGATCGAGAAAATGGACTCCTTCAACCTCCTGGCCGCCGCCGCTTGGATCGCGCTGGACGACAGCCAGAGGAGCCGGCTGCGCTACTACACCACAAAGGAAGATGCGGTGGAGTTTGCCGGTCACACCAGCAACACGGCTACCATCGACTGGAGCGAGGCCAAGGACGGCATGACCATGAACGTGGTGGTGGAGCTGCTGGCCGCGGACAATGTGACTGTGGAGCAGAGAGGCGAGTTCCGCCTGTCCATTAAGAGCGACGACATGGGCAGCCACAGCACCACCGGCGATACCATCAAGGCCATCGCCGATCCCGTGGTCATCGCGGGCGAGAACTTTACCGCCGCCCTGCGTGCTGACGGCACGGTCTGGACTTGGGGCAAGAACACTGACGCAAGTGTGGATCATCTGGCCAGCGGTACCGACAAGGGTGAGAGCGTGGTCTTCGTACCCACGCAGGTGCGGGACGAGAGCGATCCCACCGGGTTCCTCACCGGCGTGACCCAGATCGCTGTGGGCGACAACTTCTTCCTGGCGCTGAAGGGCGCGGAGGAGACGGTGGCCAGCTACAACTACTGTCCCAGCCATGGCCGGGACGAGGTGACGCCGGTGGGCGATCCCTGCCCCATCTGCGGCAAGGCCATTGAAACGACCGTCAACAAGGCCCTCTGGAACGGGACCGTGGTGGGCTGGGGCTTCAACCAGAACGGTGAGCTGGGCAACAATGCCCAGGACAATGTGACGGGTACGCCCTCTATCACCGTCCAGCGGCTGGGCGACATCAGTAACCCGCAGACTCTGGGCACTGAAACCAAGTATCCCGAAAACAGCGCCGCCTTTATCAACGGCGTGACCAAGATCGTGGCCTCCAGCGACCATGCCCTGGCCCTGATGTATGACGGAACGGTCATGGCCTGGGGCAACACGGCCGACGGCAAGCTGGGCCGGGATAAGATGAACATGGGCGTATTCGCCTCTGCCGAGATCGTGAAGACCAGTGGCGTGGACGATCTCGCGACCTCTGATAAGTACACATTGCTGAAAAAGACGGACGGCACTATCTGGGCCATGGGCGATAACGCCGATGGACAGCTGGGACAGAGGCCCGTCGGCGGCAGCACGCCCATTTCCAAGGCCACCCTGCCCCTGCAGGTGGTCAAGGCCCTGGACGGCACGGCCCTGAGTGACATTGTCGCGGTGGAGGCCGGCGAGAAGTATGCCCTGGCGCTGGACGCCGCGGGTAAGGTCTGGGCTTGGGGCACTGTGGACGGCGCGGCTACAAACGGTGCGGTGGAAGTGGATCTGACCGCTGTAACTGCTGGGGAGCACATCTACCACATCTATGTGCGGCACGATTCCCTGGCGCTCATCGCCACGGACGGCACGGTCTACACCTGCCAGAAGGGCAGCGAGGCGCTGATCCTGACCCAGGTGACTGCAGGCCAAGCGGCTCTTGGCGCCACAGAGAATACAGATCCTCTGGAGGACGCCCTCTTCGCCTCCGCCAGCGACAGCCATACGATGATCGTCACCAACAACGGCTCTGTATATGGCCTGGGTGAGGATGACTACGGTGAGCTGGGCGACAAGGATGGCGACAACACCTTGAACACGGGCCGCCTCAATGAAAGCGCCAAAACCGAGCTCAACCGGGCGGTGGCCCACCTGGCGCAGATCGTGCCCACCACTTATACCTATACGAACAGCAGCGCTACCACGACCTCCGGCAGCAACGAGACCATGGAGTTCGTCATACTGGACGACGAGACGCTGACCTTTGCCAACGAGCTGCGGACGACCGCGGCCAGCTTCGAGCTGCTCCATTATCCCACCATGAAAGCGCCTGCGGGCAATGTGGTCTACACGGTGGTGGGCGGTGAGGCCCTTGCCGACGGCTCCGGCACGGAGACCGACCTGGTCACAGTGACCTATACCGGCACCATCACCTCGAAGAAGAATGTGTCCGGTGTGGCCATCGTGGAGGTCAAGGAGACCGATCCGGATGACGGAACCACGGCTGTGGGGATCCTGACCATCTATGTGAACCGGAAGCCCACCGACGATACCCAGATCAATCAATTCGCGCCTATGGTGGCGGCCGGCGACGGCTTCACTCTGGCGCTGACGGCGGCCGGCCAGCTCTACAGCTGGGGCGACAACGCCGACGGCGTGCTGGGCTGGAATACGGCCGGCGCGACTTACAGCGAGAGCTTTGGGCCTGTGAACTTCAACATCAGCCCGATACCGACCATTCGGTATATTGCAGCCGGCCAGCGTCACGCTCTGGCTGTGGATACGGATGGCAACGTGTGGGCCTGGGGCTTCAATGGCCATGGCCAGCTGGGCACCGGCGACACCATCAACTATGTGATCCCCCAGATGCTGGCGTGGGATCAGGGCATTGGCACTTCCACCACTTATGCCTTTGGGAAATATCCCATTGTGGCAGTGGCCGCGGGCGATGACCACAGCCTGGCGCTGGACGCCAACGGCCAGGTCTGGGCCTGGGGCGAGAACACTTACGGCCAGGTGGGTGTGTCCGACCTGACTGACAGGACTGTGCCGGAGCAGGTCTACGGCTTCTCCAGCAGCATCAAGCAGCTGGAGGGCGAGAATACGCCCTATCGTCTGGACAGCGTGACTGCCATCGCCGCCGGCGGCCGGCACTCCGTGGCCCTGACGGAAAGCGGCGCAGTGTATACCTGGGGCGACAATGACAAGGGTCAGCTGGGCATCGGCGAGACAGAGGGACATCGGGCCAACTATCTGCCCAGAGAGATCCTGTCCGGCTCCATTACCTGGGGCGAGGATGCGGCGGAGCATGATGACCTCTATGCCTTCAGCCATGATTTCCGGGCGGTGGACATCGCCGCCGGGGAGGATCATACCCTGGTGCTGACTGACGAGGGCACGGTCTACGCCTTCGGCTACAACTACATGGGCCGTCTGGGCCTGGGCGACGAGACAGACCGCTACTATCCCGCGCCTGTAGTGACTACCAACAATGTGGAGCTGGAAGTCCTCACTGGTGTGACCAGCATCTCCACTGGCCGGGCCGGTTCCTATGCCACGACGGCGGACGGCATGGTGTACACTTGGGGCGAGAACACCTACGGTCAGCTGGGCGATGGCGCCACGGCCAACAAGACGGTGGCCATGGCGATGCCGTACCGGGTCATGCCCGGCGACACCGAGGGCAACTTTATGGACAACATCCGCCAGGTTGTGGGCGGCAGCGACCACACCGTGATGATCCGCAATGACGGTTATGTGATGACCGCCGGCCGGAACGAGCACGGTCAGTTGGGTCTGCCCATTGCCGACTATTCCAGCGTCAGCGTTCCCACCATTGTGGGCAATGACGGCGTGACCGGCTTCAACGCCGACGTTCTGGTGAATGGCGTGATGGTACCGCCGCCCGCCGGAGGCACCATCAACGGTCAGGTGATCAACATTACCAACACCCAGCGCGTGGATGTGCGCAATGTGGTCATTACCACGGCTGGTTCCGGACTGAACCTGTTTGGCATGCTGTCCAACACCACCGAGGCCCTCCCGGCAAATGTGAAGCTCACTGCGGACAGCGGCATTGTGGAGATCGAGGAAGCGGCGGCCGGTATATTCACCATCACGCCGATCGAAGATGCCGTGGGCGCCGTGGTCATTACGGTGACCGACCTGGCCTCCGGTCAGAGCCTGAGCTTTACCCTGATTATCGGCAAGCTCAACGATCAGATCTCGCCGGAAGACGTTATCGAGTATAACTTCACCGATCCCATGCTGGTGGCCGGCGACACCTTCACCCTGGCCCTGCGGGCCGACGGTACGGTCTGGGGTTGGGGCGACAACACCTACGGTCAGCTGGGCATTGGAACCACCGGAAACTATCAGGCGGTGCCCGTACAGGTACAGATGGCCGACAGCTATCACAACCACCTCTTCCTGCGGGATATCGTATACATTGCGGCTGGCCCCACCTACGCTCTGGCGGTGCGCAATGACGGTTCGATCTATGCCTGGGGCCGCAACAACGCCGGCCAGGTGGGTAACGGCGGCACGACCGACCAGCCCTACGCTGTGAAAGTCCTGACTCTGGATGGAAACGCCCGGGTCTTCGCCGGCGGCAACACCTCCGCGGCCATCAGCGGCAGCAACGTGCTGTACACCTGGGGCGACAACAGCGGTGGTAAGATCGGCCATTACGCTACGGACAGCTACTGGAACAGCAATAACTACTACTGGATACGCCGCAGCGGCAGCGCCTATACGCCGCAGGGAACCACGGTGCAGACAGTAAGCGGCTATAACAACACCACAGGCTGGGTCACGGAGAATATCACTGTGAAGGAGATCGGCTTCACATATGATGCGGCGGCGATCCTGGATACCGATGGCAGAGTGCGCACCTGGTCCACCAACGCCAACGCGGAGTTCCGGGCGTCTGCCGGAAGCTATGTGGCCTCTGGTATCCGCCATATCTCCGTGGGAACTAACAGCAGCGGACAGGACTACATCGCTGCGCTGGGCGATAACGGCCTGGTCTACACTTGGGGCTCCAATCCCTATGGCCAGCTGGGCCAGGGGAACAATATCAACACCACCGTGGTGGGCGGGGTTCTCAAAGAGGACAACACCTATCTGACTGACGTGGTCTCCATTGCCACGGGCAACCAGCACATGGTGGCGGTGGCCGCGGACGGAAAGGTCTACAGCTGGGGCGACAACACCTACGGCCAGCTGGGATTGGGCGACACCTATGGCCAGAACGTGGCCCACGAGGTTCACACCATCGACGATGGGTGGACTGGCGGCAGCGCGCTCAATAAACAGTCTGTGGCGGCGAGCGCAAGCTCCACATCCATCCTGCGTTCCACCTATGAGATCTGGTCTTCCGGTGCGAACAACGTCTATCAGTTGGGCAACGGCAGCAGCGTCCAGTGGGGCGCCCTGACCCCGACGGTGACCGGCGCTAACAGTAATGTGAAGATCAATCTGGCGGTGCTCAGCGACAGCAACGGCACAGTGAAGACCTACGACGCAGATGAGCCCATGCCTGACAAGCTGATCCTCACAGACGACCAGTATCTGACGCTGGATCGCGACGCGGCGTATGCCTACTATGACTTCTTCCTGAACCTGAAGTTCAGCCGGAGCCAGGACACCCGCAAGACAGAGGACTTGATCCTGGTCTCCTCCAGCGACGCCTTCGCTGTGGGAGAGGATTGGACGATCCGTCTCAACACCACCAAGCGGTACGCCAACTCCATCCTGACCCTCAGCGATCGGATGGGCAATGTGATCCGCCGGATGGAGCTGGAGTATCGGCAGACCAACATCGTCACAAATGTGACGCCGAATATCGACACCTCTGTAGTGACCACGCCCATGGTGGCCTCTGCCAAGGACTTCTCTGTGGGTCTGATGAGCGACGGCACTGTCTGGACATGGGGCAGCAACAGCTCCGGCCAGCTGGGTACCGGCGTGGGGATCAGCGGCATGGCCTATTCCATGGCGCCGGTTCAGGTGCGCGCTGCCGCCGGCTCTGACAGCGACTATCTCACCGGCATCGTCAAGGTGGCGGCGGGCGCTGACCACGTGCTGGCGCTGGACAAGAACGGCATCGTCTGGGCCTGGGGCGGCAACGCCAACGGCCAGGTGGGCAAGGGCATGGTCGGCGAGACCCTGCTGCCTGTCCCTGTGGTCGTGGGCACGGACAACGCGGGCAACGGCCAGCTGGCGCAGGTGACCTATGTGTGCGACACCTGCGGCCAGATCTACAAAAACGGTGTGGCTGTAGACGATCCCTGTCCCTCCGGCTGCGGCGGCACGCTGGGGCTGAGCACTGTTATGCGCCGGGTGGTGGACATCGCCGCCGGCGACCAGTTCTCGGTGATCGTGGACGACGACGGATATGTGTATACCTTCGGTAAGAACACCAGAGGCGTTCTGGGTCTGGGTTACACCGACAGCAACGACCCCTTGATGAATGAGACCGGCATCAAGGCCAACGGCTACCGGACAGAGCAGTACAACTACAGCACCGTCCCCATGCGGGTGATGAGGGGCGAGGTCTCTGCGAACTATACCTTCAGCGACGACTTGACGGCAGACCGTGTTTGGGAGTACGTGGATCGCACCAGCGGGCGCCGGTTCCTGACCAATATTGTAGCGGTCTCTGCCGGTGAGCAGCATGTCCTGGCGCTGGATTCCTACGGAAATGTGTATGCCTGGGGCGACAACACCTATGGTCAGCTGGGCAACAGCCGGCCGGGCAACACCCTGGTGCCCATGAACACCAGCGGCAACGTGGTGGGCAACATGAGCATGAAGGATGTGCCTGTGCGGGTGTCTACCTCCGGCGTCTGGCGGATCTATGCCAGAGGCAACGACTCCGCCGTGATCCGGCATGACGGCACGGTCTGGACATTCGGCAAGAATACCGAGGGTCAGCTGGGCCATGCCTATGTGTCCGAGCGGGATTCCACGCCTACGCCGGTATTCGGTCTGACCGACCTGATCCGGGATGTGGCGATCACCGATACCGGTATGTCCGCCGTGACCTTCAGCGGCACGGTCTACAGCTGGGGCGGCAGCACGGAAGGCCAGCTTGGCGCCCAGGTGGGCAGCAGCCTGACGCCGGTTCAGGTGAAGGTGGCCGAGGATGGCAGCATCCTCACCGACGTGTTCACTGTGGCCGCGGGCAGCAACCATACTCTGGCTGTGAAGGAAGACGGCACTGTGTGGGCCTGGGGCAAGAACGACAACTCTCAGCTGGGCAATGTCTCGGTGCCCAGAAGCGGCTTTACCGATGCGGCGGTGCCCGTGGGCGAGAGCAAGGCTCAGTTGGGCATGGATCTGCGTTACATCACCAATTACAACAACATGCCCAGAGAGTATGACCTGACGCCGTACCTCTTCGAGCGGCATGCCAGCGCCTTCTACTGCCCGGTCTGCGGCGCGTCTTACTCCGCCGCCATGGGCGCGCTGGGTGCGCCCTGCGCCACCGCGGGCTGCCCCGGCACGCTGATGACAGAGAACATCTATCTGGATCCCGCGCAGATCGTACTGACCAAGCGGGAGGGCTTCAATCTGATCCAGGCGGTGGAGACCAAGACGATCCCCGCCGCAGAGATCGCCAACATGGCCGCGGGGCTGAGCTCCAATCTCAGCTTCAAGTCTCTTGACAGCACGGTGGCGACCGTGGCGGCTGTGGTGGACTATCCCGACAATATCGACCTGCTGCAGGTGACGCCGGAGCAGTTCGGTACGACCTATATCATCGTGACCTATCAGGATAACGGCGATGTTTACAACGGCTTCTTTAAGCTCCACGTGATGCCGCTGCCCGACGCCAGCGATCCCACGCCCAGCGTCACCTATCCCAAGGTGGCCACCGGCGACGGCTTCTCTGTCGTTCTGCGGGACGACGGTACGGTCTGGACCTTCGGCGCCAACGGCGACGGCCGGCTGGGCGCGGGCCAGAATGTGGAGAATCTGACCTCGCCCAAGTGGATCCTGGGTAATCCCGCCAGCACTCAGCCCGCCGACCGGGCGGTGCGTGTGGCCGCAGGCTCCAACTTCGCCCTGGCCCTGATGGCTGACGGCTCCGTGTACGTCTGGGGCAGCAACCGCTATGGCCAGCTGGGGCTGAGCAACAGCCGGAACATCTATCTGCCGGAGATGCTCAACCTTGTGGACGCCAACGGCGATAAGATCATGATCACGGAGATCGCCGCCGGCCAGGATCACGCCCTGCTGCTGGATAACAAGGGCAATGTCTATGGCATGGGCTCTTATGCCGACGGCAAGCTGGATATCCGCAAGACCAGCGGAATGACCACCGGGCCGGAGCGGCTGATCCTGCCCTCCTCGGCCAAGGCCTACAACATTTCCGCGGATATTCGCAGCACCCATATCCTGACCCGGGACGGCTCCGTGCTGAGCTTCGGTAAGTATGTGGACGCCTCTCAGCCCGAGCCCACCTACGATCAGGGCCAGTTTGGTACGGAGTACGCCTCCACCAGAGGCCCGGCCTATGCCAGCACTGAGGGGACAATGATCGCCATGTCCTCCGGCAACAGCAGCATGATGGCCATTGACACCGACGGCCAGGTCTGGGTCTGGGGCCGGAATGACTATGGCCAGCTGGGTGTGGGTACGTTCAATAACCAGATCGTGGCGACCAGGGCGAGCACCACCTTCAACAATCCTGCCGCCTATGACGCGACGGGAGCGCTGGACATCGCCCAGTCCAGAATTTACGAGACTCCGGACAACGGCGCCACCTTCCAGTATACCGCGTCCTACATGAATGAGCTGAATAACAACGGTGGATATCTGCCCGTTGCCATTGAGGTGGCGGCCGGCAGCACCGGTATGGTGCTCTATGCCGATCACACCGTCAGATCCGCCGGCTCCAACACCAAGGGCGCCTTGGGCGCCAACGTGGATCCCGGCGTGCTGCCCATGCGGCATGTGGCGGATTACGTCCTGGCCGGTGAGTCCGATCCCGTGAGCGCGGACAACATGCTCATCCGGGTCATGAATATCGCCTCCAACAGCTTTAACAATACCATGCTGGCCTACGACAACCGGCACGGCACTGTGTATGCCTGGGGCAACAACGAGCACGGCCAGGGCGGCGACGGTACGTATATGAGCCGCCAGCAGCCCACCAAGGTGCTGGAGAACGGCGGCGGCTCCTACCTGGATATCTCCCATGTGGAGTGGACGTCCAGCCACTATGGCTACGCGGGCTGGAAGACCACCATGGAGTATGACACGATCCTCCACAGCGACGGTACCAGAGGCACCGCTATCATTACCGGCGACACCCTCCAGATCACCCTGGCGGATATCCTGGCCTATCTGGGCTTCAACGCCTACGGCAAGAACACGTACGTTCCCACTGGCCTGGTGTTCCGCTCTGTGAATCCCAATGTGGCTACCATTGACAACCAGGGCCTGATCACGGCTTTGGATGTGGGCACGACCTATATCCTGGTGGAGGATGACCAGGGCAACATGGGCTACTTCAAGCTCAATGTGCTGCCCATGCCCGCCAGCATGGGCGCGCCTGACCGGAACTTCCCCATGATCTCCGTGGGCGCCAACCACTCGGTGGCGCTGAAGAGCGACGGCACTGTGTGGACTTGGGGCTCCAACTCCGCCTACCAGCTGGGCACCACCAAGCAGATCCGGCAGTCTACGGTGCCGGTGCAGGTGTACACCCGGGATTCCAGCGGCAACAATATCCCGCTGACCGGGATCATCAAGGTGGCCGCAGGCGGCAACCATACGCTGGCGCTGGCCGCTGACGGCACTGTGTACGGCTGGGGCGACAACTCCAGAGGAACCATCGGTCAGGGCGCTGCCAGCCCGGCGGTCTTTGTGGCCACCAAGGTGCTGGGCTCCGCCGGAGCCGGCACTGAACTGGGTAATGAGATGGATATAAATGGCGACGTCGATCCCATTGTGGACATCATCACCAGCGGCGCAGTGAGCAGCGCCGGCGTTGAAATCCGGGGCTACAGCTTCGCCCTGTCCGCCGGCGGCAAGATCTATGGCTGGGGCAATGATTACCACGGCCTGCTCGATCCCATCAACACCGACGGCAGGAACCGCATCTTCAACCTGCCCACCAATATCAGCGACGCCAACCCGCTGCTCCAGAACGCCACGGCTCTCTTCGGCGACAAGATCGCCGCCAACGCCAGAGCGCTGAAGCGGGACGGCCAGATCGTCACATGGGGCGAGAACAAGGATGACGCCTATGGCAGCTATGCGGCGGTAGGCAGAGAGCTTCCGGATCGCGTGGTGCTGGATGGCCGCGCCCTGACGGTGGCCGGCGGCGTATACAACGGCGCTGCCATCACCACCGACGGCGAGGTGAAGACCTGGGGCGGCAGCGCGGAGACCAACTGGGCCAACGGCAAGGATGCATCCGGTCTGGCCAGGCACTATATGCTGCCCACCACCTTCACGGAACTGTCCAACGGCTATGTGTACGATGCCGCCAACGGTTTGGCGCTGGATTTCCCCATTGATGTGGACATCTCCGAGTACCTGCATGTGGCCTACATCGACACCACGCTGTGGTCGGTGGGTAATGCGGAGCCGGGACAGATCCTGAACAACAGCCTCCAGAGCCCGGCGTTGGGACAGGGTGATAACTTGACGCCTGTGGCCACCGGTGTTCCCGCGCCTGTTTCCGCCGGCGCGTCCGGTACGCCCGGAGCGGGCATCACCGGTGTGATCGGCGTACGCAACTCCATCTCCGCCCGGGATGGACACTCCTTGATCATGAAGAAGAACGGCTCCCTGTGGAGCTACGGCGCCAATACAAATGGCCGCCTGGGCGACGGCACCTCTGCCGCCACCGACGTACCGGTGCGTGTGGGTGCGGCCTACTTCGTACTGGAGGATTACACCATCTCCATTGAGGTGGGACAGGAGTTTGTGTACGACGCTGAGCCCGTCATCTCCGCCTTCAATGTGTTCAACAATGTTGAGGATGGCAGCGGCGCTGAGCTGAATATGACCTGGATGGTCTGGGACGAGACCCGGGACTCCGTGCAGGTCGATGGTCACAGCTGGAACAACATCGTGGATGTGGACGCCACAGCCTACCGCAATGTGCTCCAATACAACGGCAAATTCCACAAGGCCAAGTTCACCGGCGTGAATCCGGGCACCACTTACGTCATCGTGGGTGTGGAGAACGATCCCATGATCTCCACCTCCATTCGGGTAGAGGTGCGTCCGTACAACACCGGCATCGTGGGCCAGGGCGGCGGCTACTATCAGGACATCTATGACGCTTTCGATCAGAGAACCTCCGCCACGGGCGCCCATGACACGGACAATGTGGCCACCGGCGACCGGCCGGCCGGCCAGACCAGCTCCTCCGACGGTGTGATCTCCAGCCTGCAGCAGGCCACGGCTCACAGTGTGGCCTACCCGCAGGTGGCCTCTGGCGCCAACTTCACAATGGCTCTGGCGGCAGACGGCACGGTCTGGACTTGGGGCGCCAACGATTACGGCCAGCTGGGCGTGGGCGAGCTCTACGGCACTTACGCCGGGCCCGTGCAGGTCAAGCAGGTCGACAAGGCCGGCAATGAGACCTATCTGAACAATGTACGCAAGATCGCGGCGGCAGGAAACTTTGCCATCGCGCTGAAGAATGACGGCACAGTCTGGGGTTGGGGCCGCAACGACGCCGGCCAGCTGGGACTTGGCGATAGCGCGCCCATTCGGGTGACCCGGGCCACGCAGATGAAGAAGGGCCAGCAGGTCACCACCACCTACAGCAATGGCGGCAACCAGGAGTATATCCAGGAGATCGTCGACATCGCCGCCGGCGGCAGCGATGAGGCCCACGGCTTCACCCTGCTGGTACAGAGCGTCTACTATAAGGCGTGGGTGCTCAATAGCAACACCGGCACCTATGAGAAGAAGACGCTGAATGTGGGCGCCAACCTCTTTGGCACCGGCGACAATGAGCGCACCCAGCTCTACAACGACGCACGGGTCAAGCGCTACTACGAGCCTGTGACCGTGACCGGCGAGATGGTGTCCCAGGCGGCTGCCGGCCTGAGTGCGACGGCCTACTTCCTGCTGGCCAACGGTACGGTAATGGCACAGGGCAGCAATACGGCCTATGAGATGGGCACCGGAGCGGGCACCAATGGCAACAACGAGGGCTCTGCGCTGCTGGCTTACCGCGCCATGGCCGTCGGCGCGGGCGCCCAGAGCGGCATGGCCACCACCTTCCTGGTGGAGGCGGCCCAGTCCGGCACGGCAGTGGCGCTGAACGGCGACGCCACCGGCGAGACCTTCGCCTGGGGCTACAACCCCGCCGGCGCGCCGGTATTCCCCACCGGTGTGCCCACCGGAACCATCCAGCAGCCTGTGAGCCTGAAAAACTTTGGCATCAATGAGGTAATGCGTATGGGCGGCGGCAACAGCATCTACATGCTGGAGGCCCTGAAGAATCCCAACACGCAAGACCTGGAGAGCGCCCTGATCTACAGCGGCGCGGGCGCCAAGGGACAGCTGGGTCTGGGCACTGGCGCCAGCACTGGCATCATGGTAGTGGGCGGCAACGCGCTCTACGGCCTGACCAATGTGGGCGGCGTTCTCAGCGCCACTTCCTCCATCGGCGGTCAGCACTCCGCCTTTGTGACGGCGCAGGGCGACGTATACGCCATGGGCTACAACAGCGTGGAGCAGATCGGCCGCCAGAACGTGGCGCATCTGAGCACCGCGGAGAAGGTGGGTCTCGAGGTCACAGTGGAGGCCAAGCAGACCCAGGTCTCCCTGAAGCTGAGCGCTGACAGCGCGGCGGTCACGACCCTGAGCGATACCTTCGATCTGGGCAATAATTACACCATCTATAATGGATTCAACCTCAACAACGCCGGACAGACGGTGCTCACCGCCGCGCAGGCGGGCGCGACCTACCAGTCCATGGATACCAGTGTGGCCACGGTAAACGCCGCCGGTATCATGACGGCTGTCGGCTATGGTCAGACCACCATCCTGACTACCATCGGTACGCAGACCTACCAGTTCAACGTCTACGTGCTGAAGCCTTACACTTACGCCACCAGCGTTCAGGAGACCGTGGCCTATGCCCAGACGGCAGTGGGCGAAGAGTTCGTGCTGGCGCTGAAGGCCAACGGCGACGTCTACAGCTGGGGCCGCAACGACTACGGCCAGCTGGGCCTCGGCGACGGCAGCCAGAGCGGCGGTCTGGAGAGCAAGCCCCAGAAGATCACCTTCACCAGTGACCGGGTCACCGGCTACAGTGATAACCTGGGCCGGGACGTGATCCTGGATGTGGACGGCAAGTTCTACGCTGTGGATTCCAGCGGCGCTAAGCTGGATGCCGATCCTGAGACTCCGGGTCAGTACCTGGATATCCGGGCCGACCGCGTGACCACGCACTATGAAGAGGCCAAGATCACCCGGGTGGCCGCCGGTGTGGACTTTGCCTTGGCGGTTGATACAGAAGGCACCGTGTACACTTGGGGCCGGAACATTTTCGGCCAGATCGGCAACGGCCTGATCTCCTCGCCCGGCACAATAGCCAGCAGAGAGGTCTTCTACACCAAGCCCACCGTAGTGACGGCACTGTCCCAGCTGGGCAGCGACCTGATCGATCCTGATTTCAAAATCGTGGACGTTTACGCAGGCGCCTATTACAACAGTACGGTGGATCGGAACAGGGAGCAGAGCTTTGCGGCTGTCCGCTCTGCCCGGGGCGACATCTTTGTCTGGGGTACCGGCGAGAATAACCAGGTGCGTAAGTATCTGGCGGCCAACCGGGACACCGTGTCCACACCCAACTATCTGCAGCTGGCGGATGTGGTGGATCTGGCGGTGAATACCAGAGAAGCCAACAGCTACGCGCTGAATCAGCGGGGCGATCTGCTTACCTGGAATGCCAACAGCGGCACTCTGGGCGGTACCGTGCGCACCAATTTGAACACCCTGCTCCAGCCCTCGGAGCGGATCGTGAACATTGCCGGCGGCTACGGTGACGTGTTCCTGGTCACCGACGCCAAGCAGGTCTATGGCATGGGTACCAACGCCAACGGCCAGCTGGGCACCGGCAGCACCAATGATGAATCCACCTTTGTCCTTCTGCCGAACTACAGCGGCATGGACATTGTGGATATTGCCGCGGGCGATACCACCATGGTCATCGACAAGACCGCGATCGGTAACCAGGTCTGGGTCGTGGGCGCCAACAACTCCGGCGAGCAGGGCGTCAGCGACACTGTGCTCGGCAAGGGCACGGACAGCACCAGCTTCAACAAGCTGTTGGCCGGCGAAGCCTCCGACCTGCACAACCTGGGCATGAACAATCCCAGCGATCCCCTTAATACCGTGGTGTCTGTGGACACAGATACCGGCAACGGTACCGACAACGGCACCTCCGCAGGCATCATCAGCACCGGTAACGTGTATACGTGGGGCGCCAACGCGTACGGCCAGAACGGCACAGGCATCATCGGCGTCTATCCTGCCTTCAAGGGCGGCAAGGACTACCGGGATATGCCGGGCTACACCTATAACATGTATCTGTCCATCGACAATGCGGAGGTGGAGAACAACCGTCTGGTGGTCGTGCTGAAGCACGATCCGGAGAGCACGCAGCTGGTCTGCAACAGCTGTGGCGCCGTGGCCACCAGCGGCAGTGTGGGCAACGCCCATACCGGCTGCACCGGCGCTGTCACCGGTACTCTGGTGCTCCAGGAGAAGGGCCCCGTGGCAGGCATCGGCGTAAAGGCGTCCATCAAGTGGTTCAACGTCTATTCCGAGGCGCCCAATATCCAGCCCAGACTCCTCTACGCGTCCTCTGATCCCAGTGTGGTAACGGTGGATGCGGCGGGCAACCTGAGCTACTGCGGCGTGGGTAAGGCGGAGATCTCCGTCTACGAGGCGGTCACCGGACTGTATACCTTCATGGAGGTAGAGGTACTGCCCTTCACCACCAAGTATGACGCCAATCCGATGTACCTGACGGCGCCGCAGGTGGTCTCCGGCAAGGACTTCTCCGCCGCCCTGACCAGCGAGGGTACAGTCTGGACTTGGGGCAGCAACAAGGTTGGCCAGCTGGGTATCCAGCAGCAGGGCGTCGAGATGCTGCCGGATCACGGCGTGACCAAGGTGAAGATCAACGCCACCACCGAACTGAGCAATGCGGTGTCCATTGCCGCGGGCGACGATTACATGCTGGCGGCCACCCAGGACGGCAAAGTGTATGCCTGGGGTCAGGATAGATACAGTTCCCTGGGCCGCAACGCCGCTGACGCGTTCAATGAGACGGTCTATTACACGCCGCAGTTCGTACTGAACGTAAACGGCCTGGGTTACCTGGGCGACGAGACTACCGGCAAGATCGTGAAGGTCTATGCCTTCGGACACACCTCTGCCGCGATCAGCGAGGACGGCGCGGTGTATGTCTGGGGCCACAACCTGAATAAGCAGATCATGCCCACCAACACCGACAACGTCATGAGCCGGCCCCAGAAGGTACCCGGAATAGACAACGCGGTGGAGCTCTACATGAGCGAGGACAACATCTCCATCCTGACCCGGGACGGCCAGATCTGGAGCCTGGGCAACCGGAGCGCCGGCCTGATCGGCCAGGGCGAGGGCGACAATGCCAGCGGCATGGCGAGCTACGTCCAGCCCATGTTCAACAGCGACGCCACCGATTATCTGGCGGGCGCGGTAGACGCCGGCGTGGGCGCCAGCCAGAGCATCATCATGACCATGGAGTATGATCCTCAGCTCATGGATCCCTCCAACCCGGGCGGCACCATCGAGGGCCTGAGCCAGCACATTTACATGCTGGGCCTGACCGGCGAGAAGACAAAGCTGCCCACGGGCGATCCCGACATGGATGCGGCGATCAGCGGAAAGAGCCGCGTATCCCTGCCGGTGGAGTACAACGGCTTTGACAAGCAGGAGTATGTCCGCCTGATGGCGCTGGCGGAGGACGCCTATAATACGATCCAGGAGAACAGCAACGCCACCAAGATCAGCCAGGTACAGCAGGAGTACACCCAGGCGGTGAACAACACAGGGGCGGCGGTGAACAACGCCAATACCGCCAAGGTTGCCGCCGCGGCTGCGTATACCAGCTACCAGGGAACCTATACCAGCGCGAAGAACGCCTATGACGCGCTGATGGCCAGCCCGGCTGTGAGCTCGGCGGAAAGCGCTTATATCGCGGCCCAGGGACAGCTGGTGACCTCCACTCAGGATGTGACCGCGGCCTATAACGCCTGGCAGGATGCGGAAAAAGTCGTGCAGGATATGGTGGATCAAAACGGCGGTGTGCCGCCGGTGACCGATCCGAATTACATTGCGGCGCAGAACGCGGCAAGCACTGCTTACAATACCTACCTGCCGAAGAAGCAGCAGTATGACAACGATCTGGCGGCGACCAAGGCGGCTGAGGCTGCCTACAACGCGGTTCTGATGCCCAACATTGCGACCATCCGGGCCTGGCAGGATGCGGAAGAGACCATGCAAAATCTGAGCTACGATAAGGCCCGCACAGAGACGGCGTACAATGACGCGGTGCTCGCCAACAACAAGGCCATCGCGCGGAAGACCGCACTGGACAATGCGGTGAACGCAGGCACCATCAGCGCGGCCGCCGCCACCGCCGCCACGATCTACACCGGCCATATTCAGAGCTTGAAGAACAGCTCTGATCCCGAGGCCAAGAAGAAGGACAGCCTGCGGGCGCTGACGGAGCAGTTGATCGATATCGCCAAGGAGATCACCAGCCTCACGGCGGAGGAGACCTATTCTGTCAGCGGGTTCAGTGGGAACATCGTCTCGGTGTACGCGGGTACCTACTACAGCGCCGCCATCACAGAGTCCGGCGGTGTGTACATGTGGGGCGAGAACCTGGAGGATGCCTGTCTGCTGGGCAACCGGGGCGATGCGGAGAATTACTATGATCCGACCCTCGTCTTCGGTGGTGAGACCGGCGACAACGATCTCAGCGGTATCGTACGCCTGGGCACGACCTCTAACTCCACCCACACGGTGGTTCACGGCAACAACGGCGTGGTCTATGACTGGGGTAACAACGTATACGGCCAGTTGGGCGACCACACCGATGTGGACAGCAGTGCGCCCGTGGTGGCCGGCGGAGCCGAGCTGCGTATCGATCCTCTGATCCACCTGGATCTGAGCGACAACAGCAACTCCTCCACCAGAGTAACTCCCATGAACAACATGATGATGGTCTACGGCTCCAACAATGGCATTCTGAACAACTTTGCCTGGAAGTCCCTGGACGACTCTATCGTCATGCTGCGTGACAACGGCGATCCCACGACCCAGAGCATTGGCCTGGCCGCTGTCCGCGAGGGCGAGACCAAGGTGCTGGCGCAGGATCGGATCACCGGCCAGATCGTCTATACCCGGGTCATCGTCACTGACGGTACGACCTACCCGCAGCTGGTTCTGGGCAAGGACACCAGCACCGCCCTGAAGAAGGACGGCACCGTGTGGGCCTGGGGCAACAATACAAAGGGCACTGTGAAGGGCAAACTGGGCGCCGGGCTCCTGGATCAGACCATGATAACGGCTCCCGTTCAGCTGACCCACTACAGAATGTCGCCCGGGGACAACACGCTCTACGAGTTTAAGGATATCATTCGCGTGGTGGCCGGCGACGAGTTTACGCTGGCGCTGGACGCCCAGGGCGAGTATCTGTACGCTTGGGGCGACAACACTTACGGCCAGCTGGGCTACAATCCCAGAGAGCTGAGCAGCACTGACCGCCCGGTGCGGATCGAGCTTGACATCGGCAGCACCAAGATCATCTCCATCGCTGCGGGCAGCAACCACGCCATGGCGCTGACCAGCGACGGACGGGTCTGGACTTGGGGCGATAACACCTACGGACAGTTGGGCCGTAACGTCTCCGAGGTTCCCACCTATACACCTGCGCCCATGAGCGGCTTCTCCAGCGGCGGCGAGCTGAGCAACGCCATGGATATGGCCGGTACGGCCGGCACCACTGCGGTACTGCTGACCAACGGCACCGTTTGGACCGTGGGCAGCAACAGCAGAGGCGAGCTTGGCATTGGCGTGCATCCCGAAGAGCTGGCGCAAAGTCCCACCCTGGTGCGGGTCACCAAGGCCGCGAGCATCATCAACGAGGCCATGGGCACCATTGTGGAGGGCGACGAGATCTACGGCATCAACCGCCTGATCGGCCGCGGACACAACTTTGCCATGATCACCGAGGGCAAGGAAGTCTACACTTGGGGCGACAACACCTCCAACCAGGTCGGTACACCCGCCTGGTACCAGACGAGAAACGCCAGCGAGACCAGTGATACCTATCAGACGCACGACTACGCCATTCAGCCTGTAAAAGTGCGCCTGGGCGACAGCACGCCCGTAAAGAAGATCATCGACGTGTCCATCGGCGGCAGCGATGAGGATCCCGTGCAGATGCTGGCAGTGGGTATGGATGTGGAGTACACCAACATCAATAACGTTCTGAAGGTGACCAACCGTACCTACTACACTTACGGCTGGGGCAGCAACCAGAGCTCCAAGGCCGGCCTGAACCTGAGTGTGGGCGATGAGACCAGAGCCTACGCCTCGCCCACGGATATCTTTATGGACAGCAATAAGCAGCCCATCGAGCTGCTGGAGGACGGCGCCCAGATCAAGGCGCTGGCGGCCGGTGGCCAGCACTCCGCGGCCTTCGATACCAAGGGTATCGTATACACCTGGGGCAACAACGAGTTTGGCCAGCTGGGCAACTTTACCCATGACAGTGAAAGCCACAGCGAGCCCGGCCTGGTGGATGAGGCGCGTATCGCCATTTACTCCGTGAAGGAGGAGCAGCTGGGCGTCTTCGTCGAAGAGGTGGAGCGGACAGAGACTGAGAATTACAACTTCACCCTGCCGTACAACGATCCCACCTCCGGGATGGATCCCATTTCGGAGAAGCTGGTGGCGAAGTATCTCTACTCCTTCAGCGTGGATCAGGAGGTCGATGAGAAGCGGACGGAGAAGCTGACCTATCGGCTGCTGGACGACGCCAATGTGGAGGTCTCCGGACTGAGCATGGAGGGCACCGACAGACGGCAGGAGCATATCTCCTTCAGTATGGACGACGTCCACAGCATCATCACCACCTACGAGGATGTGGTGATCGCCGCGGACAACACCACACCCAAGAGCTATGGTCAGACCCGTCTCATGGTAGAGTATGAGCCGGAGGTCGGTGAGACCGGCAGGATCGCCCGGGTCGGTACGGCCCTGGTGGACGTGCTGGGCGCCGACGTGGTGGACTCGGTGGATCCCAGTATCATCCATCCCTTCCGGACACTGCCCGATGTGAAGGCCGGCAACGGCTTCACTGTGGCGCTGCGGATGGACGGCACCGTTCTGAGCTGGGGCGACAACACCTCTGGCCGTCTGGGCCAGGGCTCCCTGGCGGAGAACAACATCACGCCGACTGAGGTGACCATTCCCTTCGATCTGACCAACTTCCCCGACAGCTACATCACCAAGATCGCGGTGGGCGCGGCCCATGTCATCGCTGTCGACAACTATGGCCAGGTCTGGGCATGGGGCAACAACGAGTACGGCCAGCTGGGTCTGGGCCAGGGCGACACCGTAAGCAGAAACGTGCCGGAGCAGGTGACCATACCTGTCGCGGCGGGCGAGGCTGTGCCGCGGTTCGTCACTGTGTACACCACGGACAACAGCAGCTTCCTGGTGACGGCTCAGGGCGATGTATACGCCTTCGGCAAGGATGAGGATTTCATGGTGGATCTGGGCTACGACACGGTGCCCACCGCGATGAAGATGCTCAACCACACCCTTGAGGTGAGCCAGGGTTACGTGCTGAAGAACAGCGGCAGCATTTGGAAGCTGCCTGACAGCAAGGAGAGCCCCGATATCGTTAAGGCCCGCATCGAGAATGTGAGCTATCCCAATGTGGAGCGCCAGATCGTGGCCATGTCTGCCCATTCCGGCTCTCATGTCAATACGGATACCTCCAGCGGCGATCCGATCCCCACCGGCGGTCACGTACTGGCGATCGATGCCGCCGGCAAGCTCTGGGGCTTCGGCTCCAACGGCCTGGGCCAGTTGGGCAACGCCAGCGGCAGAGGTTCCGGGTTCCTGATCCCCATTACGGTGCCTGGGGTGGACGAAAATGACAAGCCTGTCGAAGTCCAGCTCAGCGGGGTCAAGGCCGTGGCCACAGGCGACAACTTCAGCGCGGCTATCCTGAAAGAGGATATGACCAATGACATCATTGCGGCCGGTGGAACGCCGGCAGCGACGCCGACCTATGCCTACAACATGTACACCTGGGGCAAGAATGTCAACGGTCAGCTGGGTCAGGGCCTGGAGGGCAATATGTTCAGCCAGCCCACCCGGACGGGCTACGCGGTGACCCAGGACGAGGACAGCGACGTACTGACGGTCTCCGCGGGCGCCGACCACCTGGTCAACTCCCACAGGGACGGTTATATGTGGAGCGCCGGCGGCAACGTCAGCGGCCAGCTGGGCAACGTCAGCCAGGTGGATTCCAGCCAGCTGGTGATGGTGGGTAGCAATGAGCTCAGCGTCCAGCCCATGACCATCACCGTATCCATGGGTGCTGCAAACGCCAAGGATATCAGCAGTCCCACCATTGGTTCGCCGGCTGTGCCCAACCCGGATCAGCTGAAGGTGTTCTACCAGTCCGGTGTGAACCTGCTCTACGCCTCCGGCAGCAAGGTGCACGTGAATGACTGGACGGCCAAGAGCCTGAACGAGAATATCTTTACCGTGACCAACAACGCCGGCACCACGCCTTGGTTCGTCACCGGCGTGAAGCGGGGCCAGGCTCAGATGGAGATCAGCTCTCCCTCGGCGCCGGGCAAGGCTTACGTGACGATCATCGTCCGTGACGCCAACGCTGGCGTGACCGATCCTATGGTGGCCGTCGGCCCGACCCACACCGTGGGTCTGAAGGAGGACGGCACGGTCTGGACGTGGGGCGACAACACCAACGGCCAGCTGGGCCGCACCGATTACAAGACCATCGGACAGGTACACTATCCCAATGATGGAACGGATTACGCCGTGTATGTGGCGGCGGGCGACGACACCACCTATATCGTCACCCACAGCGGCATGGTCTACTCCTTCGGCAAGAACGACTCCGGCCAGTTGGGCCAGGGCAGCATCGGCGCGCCGGTCACAACCGCCACTGCTATGGTGGACTCCGCCGGGGCGGTCATCCAAGACGCCATTATGGTGTCCACTTGGAAGGGCAACACCTTCGTGCTGCGCAAGGATCCCACCAGCGGCGAGACCAAGGTGAGTATCTCCGGCATCAACTATGTCCAGACGCCGCAGATCGAGGTCACCGGCATCGGCAACATCGTGGAGATCAGCGGGCCTTACGTGCGCACCAGCTCCGGTACAGTTTGGAGGATCAATGTGCCCGGTATCTCCGTCACCCAGATCAAGGGCTACGTGACGCCGGGAAGCGATGAGGATATGCCCATCGCCAAGATCGCCGCGGGTGAGGATCACCTGTTGGCCCTGGATGTGGAAGGCCACGTCTGGGCTCTGGGCGACAACACCTACGGCCAGTTGGGCGTCGATATCAGCGTCAACGACCGTACGCCCAGCCTTGCACAGCCCAAGCTGGTGAGAGGCAACGCCATCACCAATGGGCAGGTGCTGGAGGACGTGATCGCCATCGCCGTCGGCGCCAACAGCTCCTACGCTATGGTGGAGACCGAGGACGATGAGGGCAACTTCCTCCGGGATGTGTTCAGTTGGGGCGCCTCCGACCAGAGCCAGTTGGGTCTGGGCAACCTGAAGGACAATGAGCTCTATAAGGATATCGTGGACGATGATAAGAATGTGGTTCGTCCCACGCCTGTGCCCAACACCAATGCCCACCGTGAGAATCCCTTCCTGGAGATCTTCGCCGGGTACAAGGATTTCTACGCCATGGACAGCTTCGGCACCCTGTGGGGCCTGGGCGAGAACGCCAACGGCCAGATGGCCAACGGCACCACGGTGGACGCCGTCACCTACACCCTGGTGGGCGACAACGACATCCAGGTATTCATCGGTGAGAGCTACGATAACGTCATCGTTGGCGTCAACAACAGGAACACCGACTATGTGTACGACCTGGTGCTGGACGGCACGCCCAACTACTACTACTTTGACACCATCAACGGCGAATACACGCCGCTGACCGCGGGCGGCACCGCGGGCATCGATCACTACGATCAGCTGGGACAGCTGGACAACACCAGCGGAACTTACGTCCGCGCTGCCCGGGAGATCGGCGCCGGTACCCTGTACCTGGAGCCCAATAAGACCTACCTCATGGATTCCAACATCACGACGTTCCGGCTGCTCAACAGTTCGGGCAATTACGGCAACACCTACACCTATGCCACCAACGCGGGCAAGAACCCTGATGAGGTGGACTTCATGGCGGTGAACACCGTGCAGGAGACCGCTGCGGCCTATAACCAGCTGGGTGAGGTGGAGACCACCGGCTCCGGCAGCGCCGCCATTATGGTGAAGACCGCGCTGACCATTCGGAACCGCCTGCTGAAGGTAGTGGTGCTGGATGAGTACGAGGTCTACAGCAACTGGGAGAATGTTCTGAACAACAGCGGAACAACGCCCATCCATAAGCCCATGGAGACCATGGTGCAGGCGAAGACTTCCACCGGCGGCAGCCACACGCTGGCCCTGCGGGCGGACAATACGGTCTGGGCTTACGGTCTCAACGAGCATGGTGAACTGGGTATCAGCAAGGATCCCTCTCGCTCCGGCCCCTATATGAACGACGATCCCAATGGGATCATCCCCGGAGTGAAGGGCGCCGATGATCCTGTGGAGATCAAGACCTATCAGTGGACGCAGGACAGCAACGGCATCAAGATCCTGGGCGCTACGGCCAGCAAGCCCAAGTTCATCGACATCGCCGCAGGCGAGGATCACAGCCTGCTGGTGGACAGCGACGGCAACGTTTGGGCCGCCGGCTCCAACGAGTACGGCCAACTGGGCTTCGATCCCCAGGCGACCATTATGGCCACGACCGACGGCATGAACGTGCCGCTGATCACGCCTGTGGTGGTGCCTCAGGACGAGGTGGATGTGTTCCTGAAGGTGCCTGGCCTTATCGGAGTGAAGATCGTGGAGGTCTCCGCCGGCGACGGGTACAGCATGGCCCTGGCCGAGGACGGCACGGTCTATGTCTGGGGCCGCAACGACAAGGCGCAGCTGGGTCTGGACAGCACGGCTTCTTACATCTACCAGCCCACAGAGCTGCCCTTGCTCCACGCCGCTCAGATCTCGGCCGGCAAGGATCACGCGCTGGTACGCAATTACAGCGGCAACGCATATGCTTATGGCAACAACGTCATCGATCTGGATGCCGGCGGCACCGCTTACGGAAAATTGGGTCTGGATATTGGCGAAAAGGCCACTGTGAGCAAGCCGACGTACGTGTCCAACCTTGGCGCTGTGGGCGAGATCGTGGCGGTATCCGCCGGCGATAGCCACAACCTGGCGCTGACCTACATGAACAGCGTGCTTGCTTGGGGCAACAGCGAAAGCGGCCGCCTGGGCGTGGAGCCTGACGGCGTGAAGGGCCCGATCGAGCTGCTGGAGAGCCCGAAGATCGTGGAGATCTCCGCGGGCAGGGATCACTCCATGGCCCTGGAGAGCACCGGCCAGTTGTGGTCTTGGGGCGGCAACCGGAACGGCCAGCTGGGTCTGGGCATGGAGGACGAGATGTTCCTGAGCACGCCCACCTACAACATCACCTATCTGGTGGACGCCGAGGTCAGCATCAAGTCCATCAGCGCGGGCAATACCTACGGCTCTGTTTCCGATATGATCGGCCAGGTCTACGGTATGGGCGATTATACCCACGGTGAGAAGGCCCTCTTCCAGAACGACACCATGGGCGACAGCCCGGTGCTGGTGGGAGAGAAGGGCCAGCCCTCCAGCAAGCACATCGTGGTGCTGCGGGTCGGCGAGTCGGCCGATGTGCCCTACATCCTCAGCGAGCGGTTCAACCTCTATACCGACTTCCAGGAGAACGGTATCCCCACGGTGGAGAGCAAGAACAGCGGCATTGCGGAAGTGGACAGCGTGAATGTGGTCGACAGCACCTATCACGTCACAGGTATGTCTTACGGCTTTACCCACGTGGTGGTGCATTCGCCCAGCGGCAAGCAGCACATCGTCTTCTATGTCACGGTTCTGCCCGAAAACGAGAATCATCCTCTGCCCAAGGTGGCGCATATGGTGGCCGCCGGCGGCAGCCACACCGTGGCGCTGAAGGATGACGGCACCGTGTGGGCCTGGGGCGACAACAGCTACGGACAGCTGGGTGTGTCCCGCAGCTCCACCGAGCAGATCGGCATGAACCAGAACTCCTACTATTACAGCGATGTGCCCGTGAAGGTGGAGTTCCCGGATATGATGGATGGGGAGTATATCATCCAGGTCAGCGTGGGCGAGGATCACAGCGCCGCGCTGAGCAGTGAGAACCGTCTGTTTACCTGGGGCCGCAACGAATGGGGCCAGCTGGGCCAGGGCGAGCTGGCCGGCGAATGGGTGGATGTGCCCACTGAGGTCATCCTCAGCACCGAGAAGGTGGCGAAGCCGGCTAAGGTAGTCGCGGGCAACCAGCACACTGCTGTCCTGACTGAGGACGGCCAGGTCTACACCTTCGGTCACAACCATTACGGTCAGCTGGGTCTGGGCGTCCAGGACGTCAACAGGCACATGACGCCGGAGCGGGTCAAGGGCATGAGCAAGGTCATCGACCTGTCTGAGGGCTCCAGAAGCGATACGGTGCACGCGGTGCGGTATGACGGCACCCTGTGGGCCTGGGGCGACAACCAGTATGGCCAGATCCACAGCACCAGCGGCCAGCAGTATTACTACAAGCCCATCCTGGCCAAGATCAACACCGACTGCAACTACTATAAGTGTCCCAGCTGCGGTGACATCCACCGGGAGATCGATCTGACCTTCCAGGGCAATTCCGCTATGGGCACCATAGAGGCGGTTTGTCCCAGCTGCGGCGGCAGTATCGACCAGGATGCGGATCTGGATCACACCGACAACGTTCTGGCCGGAAAGCAGATCCTGAAGGTCTACGACGGCATGAACCACAGCCTGGCGCTGCTCAATGACGGCCACATCATCTCCTGGGGCGGTAATATGTACGGCCAGCTGGGCAATGGCTCCGTCAGCCAGCAGCAGGAGGGCGCATGGCCCGTGGTCGTGGGCGATCCCGGCGATGACGGCATGGGTGAATATGTGGTGGCAGTGTCCGCCGGCTCCGTGCACAACATCGTTCTGACCGCCGACCAGACTATGTATGTCTGGGGCGAGAGCCAGCAGGGCCGCCTGGGTCTGCAGAAGGACGGCGAGAGCATCGACGTGGGCGTCTATGTGCGCGAGCCGAAGCTGCTGACCTATCACGACACCAAGGGAACAGACGATCCTGACGACGACACCGATGAGCCTTATCTGGGCACTCTGGTGGCGGCGGGCGGCAGCCATACCGTTATGGGCCTGGCGCGCTCCTATGTGGACACCAACGCGAACCCGCCCAAGACCATCTACTATGGCCCGCTCTATGCCTTCGGCAACAACGGCATCGGCCAGGTAGGCAACGGCAGCAACGTGAACGCCGAGGGCGCCAAGCCTGAGAGCACATACCTGCCGCAGTGGGTTCGGGGCAAGGACGCCTACATCAAGCCCGGCAACATCGTCATGCCCGTTACGGCCAAGATGGATGTGGAGGGCCGGATCGACAAGTTCTATATCGCCAACGACGAATATCATCCCGTCTCCAATGACGAGGTGAAGTGGATCGTGGTGAAACAGCGGGATGAGAACGAGGTGGAGATCCCCGACGCCACCCCCGACGTCATCGCGAAGATCATCGGCCACTCCTCGACCAGCAGTAATCCCAATATGTACACGCTGCAGGCCAACAAGATCGGTTCCGGCCGGCTGCAGTTGATCGACGTGGCCTCCGGCTACACCATCGACACCGGCGTAGTGGTCACCAGCCGTGATACCGTCCGTGCCGGCGTGCTGGTGGAGGATAACGTGGATCGGGCCAAGGATCCCACTGTCAGCCCCAACCTGGCGGTCTTCCCCCACGGCATGGACGCCCTGTTGGATCGCGGCTTCCTGGGCGCGGGCGAGGTTCAGTTCCGTAACGGCCAGTTCGAGTTGGGCAACGTGCCCGCGGCTCTGGCCACGGCTGCCAACGCCGCCGCGCCGATGCCGGCGGGACAGTCCTCCGCTAAGCTGGCCAACGGCTATGTGGTCTTCGTAGAGCCCATCCCCGGCACACCTGACCGGGTGACGGTGCGTATCGTTATGGCCGTTAACACCGACGATGTAAGCCTCTGGGGTACGGATGCCAGCGGAAACTACATCGACCTGGTGGCCAACGCGGGCACCACCGGCGTAAGCGCCACGGTCTATGGCCCGCTGCGCGGTACGGCGCCGCAGTACGAGCTCAATCCGCCGGCAGGGGCTATGGTGACCATTATGGACTCCGCGGGCAACTTTGTCCCGACGCCGCTGGTGAACACCGACTACTATGCCTTCTATAATGTGCCGGTCAATCAGCTGGAGAACCTGTATATCCGCTTTACCAACACCCAGAACCTGGCGGACTACGCTTACGAAGCGTGGGCCAAGCTGGTGCTGGCCCGGGAGTCCAGGGATACGACCCTGGGCAGCGGCTACGCCGGCAACGAGGGAACCGGCCCGGATCACAACATGCCGCAGACCTATCAGACCCCCGGTCTGGGACAGAACATTGCTGACACGGTCTACAACGTTAAGGATGTGAGCATCCTGATGCCCGGGCCCACTGCCAGCGCCAGCACCCAGCCCAGCTACTACTACGCCATCATTGAGAACGACGCCATGACCGACCGGTCTCAGGCGCAGGACGGCAGCGAGATGGTCACCGAGGTCAACGTGTACCTGCAGGCGAACTCCGGCGTTGCGACCATGACCATCGGCGGTCAGCAGGCCAATGCCCTGCACCGTGCCCGAGTGGATGCGGCTGAGCTTGTCTACGAAAGCGCCAAGCGCGATTACGATCTGGCCTATAACCTCTGGTATGGCGCCGGATCGCCGGCCACCGGAACGCTGAAGACCAACATGGACAACGCGCAGGCCGCGATGATGGCGGCGCAGGCTACGGTGAATGATCTGCTCATGGAGCTGCATCCGGCGGAGCACGAGGTGCAGACCGTGGATGTACCCGCCAACACGCAGGAGCAGAACGTGAGCTATACCATCACGGAGCCGATCCACAACACCTCGACCAGCGGACAGGTGAAACTGCTGCGCAGAGACTATGCGCTGTCCCTGAGCGCGGTCAGTGCCCAGGTCAACGGCAAGACCTATGGAGCCACCAGCCTGGGGAACTATGAGTACGCCCTGCCCATCCCGGCAGATGAGCTGACCCGGGCGGGCAACATCATCAGCCTGCTGAAGGCCGATGCCCGGATCAAGGACATCACCAACCTCCAGTTCCTGCCCGGCGGCTCCAACACCAGCACTACGCTGGAGACGGTGAGCACCGCCAGCCAGGTCAACTACAGCCTGATCCTGGCGGACGACTGGACTGCCCAGCTCAACGTGCGGATCTATGTCACGCCGGATAAGACCAAGTATGTGGATCAGCTCTATCTCATCCACATCGTGCCCACCAGCCTCTTTGTGGCGCTGGATGACGAGCCGGCGACCGGCCTGCCCGAGTTGACCCGGCCGGACGGCAAGCGCTACGAGGGCAGCCTGAAGGATGTGCCCGCCGGTAATGAGGAGATCAAGGTCACCCTGTTCACCTCTGAGCCGGGCAGCAGCGTGCGGCTGAGCAACGGTACCTACGGAACCTGGAGCAGCTGGGCCGCTAAGGTGGAGCAGGTACTGACCATCCGGGATGGCAACCAGAGCGCGGATACCAGCGCTACCCCGGCGAACTACTACTTTAACGGTGCGGACTATGTGGATGTGCCCTTCCAGGTTCGCAACAGCGCCGGCCTCATTGAGAACAAGACCATCCGCATCTACAAGGCGGAGGCCGATCCCAGCCTGAAGACGGTGGAAGTGGAGTTTGGCCAGGTCTACAGCGACTCCGCAGAGCCTGGCAACACCGCCACCAAGGCGACAGCCCGGTACGACGAGACCAACGGCTACTATTATGTGACCGCCACTGCCACCGCGCTGAGCCAGACGGGCGCCGCGGCCGATGAGATCATTGTCACGATGAACCAGGCCAACGGCCTGATCCAGGGCATCTACTTCTCCGAGGCGGACGCCAACGCGGCTCTGCCCGGAACAGGCGGCGTACCCGGAAGCCTGAGCTGGCCCGGCACCAGCGGAACGTTGGATGTGCCTCTGAACACCGACGGCAACAAGGCATGGTATTACATCGTCAACGGCTCTGCCAACCTGGCCAACTGGGAAGTGAACCCGCTGGTGATCGTGGTGCTGAACGCCGATATCATTGCGGCAAGCGCCGGCTCCGGCGTCAAGGTGCACCAAACCACCGCCAACCTGGATTACCTGTTCACTACCGCCGGCAGCCCGCTGGATCTGGGCGGCAATGTGGAGACCGCCGCGCGGGACACCTACACCGTGCGCATCAATCGGCCCACGGACGGGAAACTGGATGCCGTGGTGTATGTAAACGATCCCTTCACCAAGGTCACCCTGAACGGTGTGGATTACTACTCGCCGGTGGCCGTGGTCGAGACCGATCTCGTCACCGGACAGTCCGAGACCCGCTACAAGGTCACGATTCCCAATGTGACCCTGACGGCAGAGGAGGCCGGCTATACCAGGCTGACGCTGACCACTTGGGCGGAGGATATAGGCGGCTTCTCCATCAGCAAGCAGTACGATCTGGTCTACACCTATGCTGACCGGAACGGCGCGCTGAAGCTGGTGGAAGGCATCAACAGCCTGCAGGCCACAGATATTTACCCCTCCAACATCGTGAACAAGATGGAGAACGGCCAGGAGGTCTTTGATTACTACCGGATCGCGGTGAAAAATGGCGTCAATACTGTGGATCTCCACGCTGTGGCGGAGATGACCAGCACGAAGGTGTCCATCAGCCTGACCGGCATCAGCTATCTGGGCAGCGGTACCAACGATTATACCTATCCCCAGATCCAGCTGCCTGCCGCACCCGCACCCGGCAATGATTACCTGCTGGAGGCCTATATCCAGACGCAGGATGAAAGCGGCAACGTGAAGGTCTACAAGGTGCACTTCGTCCGTCCGGGCGGAAGCACGGATGTGGAGATCTACGCCGATCCCAACGTGGATACCGCGGCGGCGTTGGGTGTGAAGAGCACCAACACGGTAAGCAGCAACGGCTGCACCGACACCACAGTGAAATACTATCTGAAGGAGCTGGCGCAGGGCACCACCCAGTTCACCATCCGCGGCGTTACCTCGGACGAGTATGCCCAGGTCTACGTGGGCCCGGTGGGCTATGTTCCCAGCGCGACGATCGTGACCCAGCTCCATGGCTCGATCAGCAGCGTCAACGCCAGCGACTGGGCAGTCCATAAGCAGGATCGGACGTATAACATCGACGAGACCCTGAAAGCGGCGCTGTATGGCGATGGTCTGTACTATCCTGTCTATGTGCGCTCTGAGGACGGCCAGAAGAGCACCCTCTATATCGTTCAGGTGTGCTGGAGCACGGACAACGCCTCCATCGACACCATCACGGTGAATTATACCCATGGCGCGACCCAGGTGCCGCTGACCAGCGAGGCGTTCTATACCAAGACGGAGGACAACATCTACTGGTACGAGGCCTACCTGCCCAGCGATATCACCGTCAATACGATAGGCAGCGATATCATGCCGTACCTGAGCAGCATTACGGCCCGGCCCAAGACCCCCGCCGTGGCGCACATCCTGATCGACGACGATCCCTTCACCAGCGCTCCGGGCACGCCGGAGAGCAATCCCGCCCGGTATCAGATCGATGCCAGCACCGGCGAGCGGGAGCGGTATGCGGTCAATGTGAAGAGGCTTACGGATACCGACGGCACCGAGTACTCGGTGGTTTCCATCCGGCTGTTCACCAGCGAGACTGACTATGAGCAGATCAATCTGAAGCTGATCTATCTGTCGGTGGACAACACCATTCAGAAGGTGACGGCCAACCCGAACAGCCCCGACGAGAACAGCACCACTACCTTTGCTACCGACGTTTCCAATGGAACGACATTGACAGACGCTTACCATGTATTCATTCCTGACACAGGCGCGGCTTACTACATCCCCGACGTGAACATCCAGATCACCGCCCCCGGCGGTGCGATCCAGGTGGATCAGCCGGCGACGTATGAGTACCGGGTCAGCGACAGCGCGGGCAATGTGCGCTTCAATGACAAGATGGTACAGCAGAGCCAAAACTATCCCACCAACGGCCCGACCAGCTACACCATGGATCTGAGCGTGAACTCGCCCTTCGGCGAGCGCCGGGTCAAGGAGATGGAGATGCGCCGGAATAAGGTGGGCACAGCAGAGAACAATATGACGCCTGCGCAGTATGCTGCGGATTTGGCCGCAGAGTACGCGACCTACACAAAGGACTATAAGCTGTGGCTCACGCCTGCTGACACCAACCTGGGCGCCGACACCTTCCTCTATATGAGAAACGGCGAGAACCTGTGGGCCAGGGATGTGACTCTGGAGGGCAGCACCTTCCATGTCTTCGACTATCAGAGCAATACCGTGGCCAAGCAGGTCTACTTCAAGTCCAAGTCTACCCAGAGCTACATTACGATCTACGAGAGCGACGTCAATGGAACGATCGGCAGCCTTGTGGCCCAGAGCACGATCAGCTCCCTGACGGTGAACAACATGGACATTGTTCTGAACAATGGCCTGACCGCCGTCAGCGACTACTTCGTCATCCGTGTCAACTCCAGCCAGCCGGGTATGACCGACCTGCACCGGGATTATCTGCTGCACATCGAGCCTATGAGCGCGGACACCTCCGCGGAGGTCACGGTGACCTACAGCACCTGGCTCAGCGGTACGGAAGAGGTGCGCACCGCCACCTACACGGTGAACAGCACCAGCGATCCGCTGGTGGTGCCCATCGCCATGGATACACAGCAGGTGAAGGTGGAAGTAAAGCCCACCAACATTTACGCCAAGTCCTACGTGGATGTGGACGGCACCTACTATCCCCTGACACCCGGCTACCCGACTGCCTTCTGGGATACCAAGAGCTATGGCTCTTCGGATACGGCGAACGTCCCGGTGGTGGATCCGGTGGTCAATCCCGCGGGTACGGTGTATGCGCATGTGAGAGCGCAGGACGGCACCATTTACAGCACGCCCATGGGCAACGGCTATACCATCAACTTTGAACGTCAGAGCGATGAGGCCACGGTCATCAAGGTGGTAAACAACAGCAAGCAGCCCACAGACGACTGGTACCAGGCTAAGGTGGAGGGCGAGAACCAGGATATCTTCGTGCTCTACATCGACGAGTACAGAGCCCCCATTGGCGACCAGTATGCCCAGGCGATCATCACACCTTGTACCGGCGCCTATCTGCGGTACATGGACAAGACCGCGGGCGATCCCACTGTGGCGGACGATCCCGCCTGGAGCGCCTGGACCACCACCGGCGGCATGGATCTGACCACGCCGGCGCCTGGTCTGGCCCGGGGCGAGTACGTCATCGAAGTCCGCTCGCAGAGCGGTCTGGTGACGCGGCAGTACACGCTGAAGATCATGGATAAGTCCGACGACGCCACCGCGGGCTTTACCATCGCGGAGGACACCACCAACCATTACAATGTGCTCGCCAGCGATAAGGAAGACACCACCGGCGTATTCTTCGACAGCGCCACCGGCTCTTACCTGGGCTGGGCGCCGGAGACCAGCAACGCCACCTTCCGCATCAAGCCCACCGATCCGTACGCCAAGGTGATCTATGTGGAGGAGCTGAACAGCATCACCGGCGGTAAGGGCAGCGGTACCGTCCTCAGCGGCTGGACTGCGCCCGACGGAAGCGCCTATACCTATGGCGACGCCATGGTACTGGGCGGCATTCCGGCCGGCAGCACGCCGAAGTATTACCTGGTGGAGATCGAGCCTCAGAGCCAGAAGAACGGCGCCACCGAGACCCACCTGCTGACGGTGTACCGCAGAGATGCCAGCGTGGACGTGAACTACGTGGAGGTCACCGACAGCACCCAGACCGACCGGGTGAGCAGCCTGACCAGAGACAACGACACGGCCAACTTCATTGCCCGCGAGAACAGCTTTACGCTGGATATCGAGACGGTGAACGCGCCCGGTCAGGCCTATATCGAGGAGTTCAAGGGCATCAAGCTGAGCAGCCCGGTGCAGCATCACCAAGTCGCCCCCTATGCCCTGTCGGTCAGCGCCGGCGCCAATGAGACGGCGAGCTTCCTGGTCAAGGATGTGGCCTTCTACAAGGACGACGACCACACGCCCAACGCCAAGCACCAGTACAGCGCGGTATTCTACCGTGCTACCCACGATGTGGGGATCGGCCGGATCATTGCCATCTATGATCTGGACGGTGAGAAGGACGTCATCAGAGAGGCCACGCCGCGTCCGGAGAATCCGACGGTCTATGAGGTCTCTGTGCCTGAGAACGCGCGCAATGTCAAGGTGGGCGTCACGGCGATCAATCCCTATACCGAGCTCTATCACCTGGACAGCACCAACTTGGTGCCGAGCAGCAACCTGAACGGTGTGAGCCCTGTGGTTGGCGAGCAGCTGCGGTACCGGGTGGATCCGTACAACATGATCATGAACGACACGGATCGGCCCATCGTGAGCCATTTCGCGGCGGTTGCCTCCTCTGGAGAGCGGCAGCAGGCTTACAGCGTGCGGATCTATAAGGATGAGACCAGCGCGGCGCTGGGCGATACGGCCTATGGCGTGGAGTTGGGCGGCAACTACATCAACCCGCTCAGCGTCAACGGCGTGTTCCTGAACGGCCAGCGGCTGGAGACCCAGGGCAACGGCAGCTATTACGGCGTGGTGGACACCAAGGAGAACGCCAGCCTGACCGTGGTGCCTTACAACGGCCTGGCCAAGGTGACCCTGAAGGATGACAGCGGTAAGGTCGTGGGCGTCAAGACCGGCGGCGGTGTGTTTGAGGGCCTGCCCATCAAGACCACCGGTGTGACCACTTACGAGGCCACGGTGGAGTCCGCAGACGGCTCGGCCAAGCAGACCTACAGCATCGTGCTGGATTACGTGGAACAGAACAGCACGGAGCTGTCCGCCATCACCATGGAGAACGCCCTGCAGAGCAGCACCAATACCTTCCAGGTGGCGGCCGGCGAGGTGACGCTGCCCGACGGCAGCACGGTGTACATGGCCCGTGTGCCCGACAAGACCACTGCGGTCAGCGTGACCTTCAACGGCGTCAATGCCCAGCAGGTCATCACGGCTGAAAAACAGGTCATGGTCACCGACATAATCAACGGCGTGCCCACCCAGGTGCCCGAGCTGACCGCGCTGGGTACCGGCACCGGTGAGCTGACAGTCCAGGTGCCTCTGACCCTGGATGTGAACCAGGTGAACTATACGGTGACGGCTGCCGGCGGCGGCGTACCTGCCAACGGCATCCTGTACATCATCCGTGTGACCCAGCCGCTCAAGACGCTGATGGTGGACGGCACGGAGCCCACGCAGACCACGACAGGCTACAGCTACGTGGCGCCGAACGACGCGGAAAAGGTAACGGTCACCGCCACGGCCAACAGCCAGTTTGCCAAGGTGAGCGTCAACGGCAGCACCCCGACCTTCCACACCGCTACGGTGGAAGTAACGGTGCTCCAGCCCAACTGCGTGGTGCCGCTGAAGATCTACACCTATCCCTACAGAGAGGAAGACGCCATCAATACCAGCCTGGTCATCACCCGGATGGGCCCGGCGTACAACCTCAACTATCTGGGCAGCAGAGAGATGGGCGACACCAGCGCGAACACCACTCAGGTGCCCAAGGACAGCCATGGCCGCTATGTGCTGACCATGCCCGCCACAATCAGTGGAATGGAGCTGCATGCCTATACAGCCGATCCCGCTGATGAGCTGGTGCTGGTGAAGCAGGGCGCGACCGGCAGCGTGCAGGTGCAGCCTGAGTTGGGCTACCCGCAGAGCAGCGCCACCCAGAAGTGGTATCTCTGGAACCTGAACGTGCCGACGGCCGACAGAGACAACTACAAGCTGGTTGTGATCCACGCTGGAAAGGCGATGGAGTATGACCTGATCACGGCCAAGGAGAACAACATCACCGGTCTGTCCAAGATCGTGGTGAACGAGGGCCTGAGCACGCGCAACGAGTTGACCATCAATCCCGGCTGGGATGATTACACGGTTACCGTGCCGCAGGATATGACCACTGCGCATGTGACCATCACAGCGGCCGATCCGCTGGCGACACTGACCAGCGGCACCGCCACCGGCCAGGGCGGCCTGGATCTGAATGTGGCCCTGAACGGCGCCGGCGCGAACGTATCCTTCACGGTGACGGCGCTGGATGGCACGGTACGCAACTATACACTTGCACTGGTTCAGGCGCTGAGCGCGACTGAGCTTGGGTCTGTGTACCTTGGCGACAGAGAGCTGACGGCAGTCAACGGCATCTACAACGCGACGATGGATGTGACCAACGGCTCTGCGCAGCTCATCATCCGGGCCAGGGACGGCGCGACTGTCCGGGTCTACGATGAGAACGGCGTCAACGAGATCGCCACCGGCGGCGCGACCCTGTGGAACAACCAGATCCCCGTGACGGCGGGCAAGGTCAACCGGTACGTGATCGAAGTGACCGCGGCCAACGGTTCGACCACAAAGAAGTATGGACTTACCCTCCGGGCTGATAACTTCGCCGTGGGTGTGGAGAGCTTTGAGGTTCGGAAGGATTCCACCAACACCGCGCTGAGCGCACTGCCCTACGTCGCTGTGACGCCCAAGGATACCGACGACCGGGTGTACGAGGTGGTTTTGGATCCCGCCGACCGGTATGTGGACTTCAAGGTGACAGCCAAGGACTACAGCAATAAGGTGGAAGAGGGCTGGCCCATGTTTGCCAACCTCGCCGTGCCCGGAGCCAACAGCATTGTGGCGCTGAGCACCGGCGCCGGCATGGGCGAGTTCCGCCTGGATCTGAACGCGCTGGATCAGGTGCTCAACACCGCCAACGGTACCATGTATCCCTTCAAGGAGATCTATGTGCCCGTGTTCGTACGCACCCAGTACGAGTATGACAGCAATGGGGACAATGTGCTGGACGCCACCGGCAACGCCTACACCATGGAATACACCCTGAAGCTCATCCGCTCCAACAACGATGCCACGCTGCGGATGATCACGGTGAATACCAACTCGGCCAACCAGACCTGGGACAACAATATTCTCGGCCAGCAGCTGGCCGACATGATCCCGGCGCCCTATGCCAATGATAAGGGTGAGATGGTCTACACGGTCACGGTGGATGAGAGCGACACCGCCCTGAAGGTGGTGCGTCTGGAGGCCACGGATACCTATGCGATGCTCTCCGCCGGCATCAACACCGCGGCCAATCCCACGGTGGCGAACAGCGCTGCCTGGCAGATGGATAACATCAGCATGACGGATGAGGTCGTGCGGATCCAGATCAAGATCCGGGGCGAGGAGGCTGAGGCCAATGACTTCACCACCTCCTGGCTGGAGATCTATCAGGAGAGCAGCAATGCCGAGCTGAAGGAGCTCTATCTGACCCAGACCCTGGCCAACGGCGAGAAGCTGCGCACGGACGCCCACCAGGTTGCGCCGGGCTCCAACAATTACGTGGCCTATCTGTCCACCGATAATGTCAGCGCCACGCTGACGAATGTGGACGTGACCGCCGTGGCGCAGAAGATGTTGGCGCAGGTAAGCCTGACCGGGCCCAACGGCGCAGCCGGCCCCGACAAGGGCAGTGTGACCTACACGGAGACGGCGCTAACCGACGGTATCATGTATACCATCACGGTGCAGCCCTCCAAGGCCAGCGCGGCGGCGAAGACCTATACCTTGACCGTCCACTTCATTGACCTGGAGCTGGGTGTGGTGAAGGTGGATAATGTGGATATCATGCCCAACTTCTACACCGAGACCATCGACGGAGTGAACAGCGTAGTCTACTACGCTGTGGTCAGCCCGGCCACGAAGGAGAACGTGTCTCTGGAGCTGGAGACCCACAACCAGAACACCACTGCCAGCGGCGGTACCGTGATTCCCGACGCCTTCCTGACAGTGAGCGACATCAACGGCACAGCAGTGGATCCCACGCCTGCCGACGGCAACCAATTCTATAAGCTCAGCCAGAAGCTGGCTGAGGGTGAGCGCACGCAGTTCCAGGTGCGGGTAGGCTCCGATGCGGCGCCCGGCACGCGGGTCTATAAGAACCACTATGTGCGCGTCTACCGTACCAGCAGCGAGACCAGGCCCCAGGAGGTCATCATCCACTACTACGATGACCAGGGCGTCTATCAGTCTGTACCCGCGGTGCTCAACGGGACCCGATATGAGGCATACCTGCCCATCTACGCTACCAAGGCGGATGTGGAGATGATCGGCCCCAGCGATCTGTCCTACCTGCTCCTTGGCCCGGAGAGCATGACCGGTATGACCCAGGCTGTCCGCAAAGAGTACACGGTGGAGAACGCCCCGCTCAACGGCAGCCAGACCGACTTTGACATGACCGTGTGGGCGGTGGATAAGACCGTGGGCAAGTATACGGTCACCATTTACCAGGTCAGCGACGGCCTGGAGACCGTAAAGGTGGACGGCCAGGAGGCCACTGTCCGCCAGGCCGAGATCTATGGCCAGACCGTGGATCTCTATGAGGCCATGGCCAGCACCCTGCATCCCACCGTGGCGGATGTGTACATCAAGACTGTCAGCACCCAGGCTGAACTGAAGGCCGGCCCCACCGGTGGAACCCTGACCGAGGGCGCCAACAGCCTGTGGACTGATCCCGCCTACGCACTGCAGCCCTACACGGCCACCACGCCGGTGACCTATTCCGAGATCCAGATCGTCTACGCCTCTTATCCCGGCGCTACCGAGAATACGGCCTACCTGCGGATCTATCAGCAGGACGCCAACGCCAACCTGCTGAAGGTGGAGCTGAAGTACACGACCGACCTGGATGAGGAGCTGACGACGCAGCTGCAGTACAACAGCGCTGACGGCATGTACTACGGCGCGCTGCCCTCCACGGCGCTCAGCGCGGAGATCACCGCCTGGTCCGAGCATCCCATGGCCACGGTGACTGTGAACGGCGTGACCGGTACAGGTTCCGCTACCGCGCCGGTGAATGTGACCGCACTCCAGACGCCCGGCGGCAGCCCCATGAGCTTCGCGATCAGCGTCACCTCTACGGACGGCAGCACGACCCAGCCCTACACAGCCAATGTGGAGAATGTGGATCTGTCGCTGAAGTATGTGCGGGCCGAAGAGAAGACTATCCAGGCCAAGACCTTCAACCTGTCCTATAATACCATCGACGGCCAGAAGGTTCGGTACTACGTGGACAGCAGCGGAAACAATACCATCGGCGGCACCACCTATGATCCCGCCATGCAGTTCCAGGCCCAGGTGCAGATGAACGACAACAATGGCTCCCTGCAGGTTTGGGTCAACGGCACGCCTGTGCCCGTGAGCCCGGCAGACCTGTGGTCGGTGGGCATGTATCCCGCCAGCGCCGGCGATCCGCAGAAGATCCGTATCGTGGCCAGCCAGAGCACTACGCCCTTCACCGGTGCCGATCCCATCTTCTTCAGTGCGGAGTACTTCCTCTACCTGTACCGCAACGATGCGGAGGCGGCTCTGGAGCGGGTGACCCTGAACTACGCGGGCCACAGCCAGGACGCTTACGCGGAGAGCGACGGTGAGCACTTCACGCTGTACGTGCCTCTGGATGTGGATACAGGCGACCTGGTGTTCAAGGCGGTGTCTGACGGCGCCAAGGTTTGGGTGAGCGAGGATTCTGCGGCCCATCCCATCGATCCCGACGACGAGTCCACATTCCAGACGCTGACCATGGAGCGCGGCGCCCGTACGCTGCATGACCACACTGTTCTGGATACCCAGGGCATTTACAAGTATGCCATCCTGGTGCAGTCCTCCAACGGTACCCAGCGCAGGCTCTACGGCGCCCGGATCACGAAGGTGGATGTGAACCTGAAGACCCTGGAGGTCAAGGGCGACGCCGGCGGCGAATACGTGAACGTGCTGCCCACGAAGGGCGTGCTGACCCTGGATGACAAGCAGTTCGATTACTACAAGGCATACGTGCCCGATCCGGACGAGAACCTGCAGGATCTGCTCAACGCACTGATCCACGCGGTGGCCGAGGATGCAGTCAACACGGAAGTGGAGATGTATCTGGTCAACGGCAGCACGGAGACCCCGATCAGCAAGTCCGCCGCCGACGGCGCGGATGTGTGGAAGACCGCGCTGCTCTCCGGCAATGGCGCGACCCGGGTGAAGATCGTGGTCAAGGGCAACGAGAACACCCTGCCCGGCAGCAGTGTGCTCCAGAAGATCTCCTACCTGGATATCTTCCGCAGCAACGGCAACACCAAGCTTAAAGAGGCCCAGCTCATCTACGATGAGACCATGTCTGACGGCACGCTCATCGCGCACAATGAAAAGCCGGTGACGCCGGAGGCGCAGGTGCCTGCCCAGCCCGCCGCCGTACCTAACTATGTGCCGGAGGATGTGGTGGACTTCACCATCAAGGCCACGGCGGAAGAGGCCAATGCCAAAGTCCTCATCCGGATCTACGATTCCAGCACGCCGCTGTCCCCCAGCAACTTTAGCAGCACCATGACCAATACTGCCACCACCCAGCTGAGCTTCAACGACGGCCAGAGTGTCGCGGAAGAGGTCATTGTGGAAGTGGGCGTGTGCGTCAACGGCCTGGTCAGAAGCAGTTATATCCCGGTGCGCCGGGTGCTGAAGACCAGCGAGAAGGTGGAAGTGAACGGTATTCTGGTCAACACCTTCGAGATGCAGGATGAGGGCGAGATCCTGACCAATGGCGTCACGCCCTCCGGCAAGGAGGTCAAGGTCTACCTGGCCTTTGTGGATCCCACGCTGACTACGGGCTGGAGGATCGTATACGACGGCAAGCCGCAGACCAAGGTGAAGCTGTATGCCGATCTGACGACCTTGGCGGACGGTACGAACGTGCCGCTGCCCGGCAATGTTTCCGACGCCCTGACTGTGACCGGGACTCTGACGGGTCATGACTACACCAAGGCGCTGATCCGCGGCATCGAGTCCAGCACCAGCGACCGGTTGGTGAACCGTGAGTACATTCAGCTGATCGGATATGACACCCATGACGAGCTGGAGCGCGTCACGCTGAAGTATACCCTCAATGGCGAAGTCCATGAGGTGGACGCCACTTGGGATGCAACCAACGGCAAGTATATCGTCTATGTGGATCAGAGCCTGGTGGCCAACATCCAGAACGCGAAGACCGATATCACCGCAGTGACGGACAGCGTCCTGGCGCCTCATGCCCAGGTGAGCGTGAACAGCACGGCTGACGCCGACTACAGCACTCACGTGGATACCGAGACCGATGTGGCCCTCACTGTGGGCGGTACGACAACGGTGCCCATCTATGTCAAGAGCACCATGGCCTACGTCAACGGTACCGCGCCCACGCAGTACGACCTGGATATCATCCCGGTGGATCTGGGCCTGGACGATGTGACGGTGAAGACCGGCAGCACGATGCCCACGACCTATCAGGCTACCGCGCCCACCAATGCGCTCCTGCCCTGGACGGTCTCCATTCAGCCCATGAAGGATCTGCCGGAAGAGGCCGGCGGGAAGCCCAGCAACACAGCTGCGGCGCCTGGCCAGATCGTGCTGCGCTATGGCTATCTCAAGCAGCCCGACGCGCCGATGAACGCAGCGCAGCAGCCGCTGTACGACATGCTGCTGGCCGAGTACATCAGGATGTCCAGCAACTTCCCCTCCGATTACAAGGGCGCCACCTGGGCTGACTTTACGGATCCCAACGTGACGCAGGCGGACTATCAGCTCTATCTCACCGATCCCAGCAAGGCGAAGGGCACCTATGCCGGCCTGGTCTGGACAGACGTCAACGGCCAGTGGACGGTCTTTGACGGGGTGAACCATGTCTATGAGCAGGTGGAGATCAACGACGCCGCGGACGCCAAGACCATGGTGAAGATCCAGGTAGGCTATGACAGCAACGGCGACAAGACGCCGGAGGGCTGGCGTACCCACAACCTGGTGATCACCCGGAAAAACGATAACGCGGCTGAGCTGGATCCGCTTGGCAGTGTGGAGATGAACACGTCCACCAACATACCGAACTACAATGACCTGAAGACAGCCAAGCAGATCCGGGAGAGCAACAAGCTGGTGCAGAACATCTCCGGCCTGCTGAGCACGAAGGTCGTCAACGGTGTCGAGACGAGGACGTACGGCTATGGCCTGGCGCCTTCGAAGATGGGCACCTACACCACCTTCTATCTGAAGCTGTCGCAGATCAATATCGGCACGGTGAACGAGCTGTATGCCTCTTACACCTCCGGCGGTTTGGCGACCACCCTGTACAGCTCCACTTCGCCCACCGTCAACGCCAGCACGCTGACGCAGATGGCCAACGACCAGCTCTATTGGGCCATTCCCGTGAGCAGCAGCAACCTCAGCGATGTGACGACTGTGACGGTAGACGCCGTGGCGGAATCCGGCCGAGTGGTGCGCTATGTCATCAACCTCTACTGGATCAACAGTATCGCTGAGTTGGATGAGAAGGTAACCACCATCGCTACCAACCACTATGATCCCAGCATTACGCCGGATGTGACCCACGACAGCAATATTCCGGCGGAGAACTACTACGGCTTCTATGTCAGCCAGAAGTATGTCAGCAGGGCGAATAACCAGACCTGGGTCGACCTGGCGCACATCTTCGCCAAGGAGAACCTGGCGCAGCTGCGGATGGCTACCATTGAGCTGAACATCAACGGTCTGACGCAGCGCTATACCGGTGTGACGGAGGACAACCAGGGCAATCCCATCAAGGTGCCCGTGGAGTTTGACGCCAACGGCGTGGGGTATCTGGACTTTAAGATCATCTCTGAGGATGAGATTGCGTCCAATGATTACTCCTTCGAGCTTCACATCCTGTCCAATAACGGCGAGCTGAAGGAGATCCAGATCAACGCCCAGAGCCAGTTCGTCTTCCGGACGGATAAGGTGCTGAGCTGGAGCGACGTGCAGAGCCTGACGCCCAATACCGGCATTGCGCCTACGGCGAACGAAGAGCAGATGTTCAAGGCCGCTGACGGCAGCGACCTGACGCGTACGGTCTACGAGGGCTATATCAGCAAGAAACTGGCCCAGACCACCATAGTTCCGACCATGATCCGTGCCATTGCGACGGAAGAGACCAGCAAGGTCACCATCTATGGCAATGCAGCCCAGATCGGATGGACGAATCCCACCGATAAGGCGTGGAGGCCGACGACCGAGCTGAGCAATGTCCAGGCCGGCTACATGATGACGAAGCCCACGAACACGATCTTCGGCGGCGTCCGCGACGGTATGGACGACATGGGTGCGGCGCTGAACACGCCTGACCGCTATACCGCCCAGCAGAGAGTCTATATCGACGTGGAAGCGGAAGACGGCTCCATGAGCTACTATGTGCTGGTCATCCGGAACGCCAAGGATTACAACAACAACGTGGGCCGTCTGGACAACAGCGGCAAGCTGGTCGAAGAGGGGAACCCGGCGGCGGCGGCCATGAGCGATGCGGATTACAAGGCGGCCTATAAGGACAATTACGCCATCTGGGTCTACCCCAGAGACACGGACATCAGCCTGCTGGATCCCAACGCTACGGTTACCGTGTGGAGTGACGATGACCAGAGCACCATGACTGCGGATCAGAAGAAGACGATTGCAGATTATGGTACGACGGATTACTTCGGCAGACCTTACCCGCTGGCCTTCTCGGCCAGGGTGCCCGGCGATGCGCTGACCCTTCAGATCAAGATGCAGACGGAGAATCCCTTCTCCGGCATCGGATACAGCGGAACGTCCAACATCTCCAACTACACCACGGCGACCATCTCCTCGCTCTACAGCGATTTCACACCGGGTCAGAATATCCATCTGTTCGGCGGCGTGCGGAAGCAGAGTGAGATGATCATGGGCACAATCGCCGGTCAGCGTAGATTTGACCTCTATCTGGAGGCCATGCCCACCAACCGGAATCTGGAAAAGGTGGAGCTGTTCTCCGACCAGGCGGGTCTGAATGACTACAAGCTCTATGTGGTCGATGACACCACCATCGATGTGAACCTGGCCAGCACCACGGTGGAGGCTGACCTGAAGCTCACCACCCAGACGGACACCGCGCTGTTCAAGGTCTTCAAGATGAACGCCGGCGGCTTTGCCGGCACCGTTCAGGACATCTACGCGGTGGACGATTACCAGACCAGCAACAACACCTTTACCGGCACGCCGGTTCAGATCATCATGCACGAAGGCGTGCTGCGGCTGCCGCTGGATGCCAACACCGTCACGACCACTTATCTGGTGCGGGTCTACAGTACCGAGGGCGACAGCATCTACAAGGAGTACCAGCTGAATCTGGTGCGGAAGGACGATAATCTGCTGGCTGACGCCATCTTCTTCAACGAGCGGATGATCCTGCCTGCCAGCAGCCAGGGTATGGCTGTGACCTTGAACCTGCTGGTGAACGATGACAACGAGCTGATCGTGGACAAGAACGATCCCGCGCTGCTCAGCATCCTGGCCGGCAACGACCTTACACCCAACGGACACATCCTGACCAGCACCCTCGGCAACGCCGGCGTGCAGGAGGTCAAGGACGCACTGGTCAGCACTGTCCCGGTGCCTGTGGGCCAGAGCATTGTGGCCGGAACGCGGACGAGCGACGGAAAGATCCTTCTCAACGACGTGGCTGACAGCGGCGCCGTCAGTGAAGTGATGTCTGCGAGAGCCCAGGTGTACCGTGTGGATATCACCGATATCGACACCGTCGGCCGGGTACGGGTACAGCTGCGCGACCAGGAGGAGCTGACCACCGTCCACAACGACCTGAAGACCTTTGCGGCCGGACAGGATGAGCACATCCACGACGCTACTGTGGATCAGTACCTGGATCTGGGCAACCTGCCGCTGATGTCGGTCGCCCAGGCCAACGGCGATCCCAATGCCAGCTTTATCTACCCGCTGTTCATCGGCAGCAGCAGCACAATATCCATGAACACAGGCGACGAGCTGCCCGGACAGGTGAACGTACTGCTGCTGGTCATCTCCAGACGGGAGCACCTGAGCGATCTGGACGCCGATATCTATGTCAGCAACGTCCGGGACGATCCCGTGACCAATGGCGAGAAGGCTGTTCTGGACGATCCTCTGCCCAGCACCGATACCTCGGTGGATGACTGGATCACCGCCCACATGCCCAGCGCGCCCACGGAGGGCTACGACGTTTACAAGTCCCGCATCTCCATCAGCGCCGCTTACGGCTATGTGACAGTGACCGCCAATTCGCCCAGCACCCTGATCACCCTGTATGATGAGGAAGGCAACCGCCTGTGCGAGCCGGACTACTTTATGGTCACCGGCGCTGTGCCCATCAACTCCGACCGGGCGGAGACCTATGTCTACGCTTGGCTGGAGACCGCTGACGGCCACTCCAAGCTGGATCGGGTCAAGATCGTCCGCAGCTCCGGCAACACCGGCCTGCGTATCGTTCAGGCCAAGGATCACAAGAACGGCGGCAACTATCCTGTGGGCGAGACCGTGAACGGTCAGCTTGCGGAGGCTTACACCTATGTGATCAAGCTGCCTGCCGGTACTGCGAAGACGTATCTCCACCTGGAGGCGGAGGATCCCGCCGCCACAGTTGAGGTCTGGCGTCCCCGTGCCATTGAGGATACCAGCACCGATCCCTCCTCCTGGCGTCCCGGCAACACGACCTTCGACGGCAGTGCCGTAAGCTTTGTGGGCGGCAATTGGATCGGTTTGGATTACGCCGCCGACTGGGAGCGGGATGAGAGCCTGGCCAATGGTACGCCGGCCTACGTCTACGACACCTGGCGCGATCCCACCGCCAACCCCTTGGAGGACAAGGATGGCATCAATGTCTACAACAAGCTGCTGTGGCCTGAGTATGTCAAGGTAACCGCCCCCGACGGCACCAGCCAGAAGTACGTCATCTGGCTTCAGAACATCCCCGTGGGTACGGAGCTGATCGAGGTCAAGGTGGATAAGACAGACGCGGCTGTCACCAGCCAGCTGTCCTATGCCGCTACGGTGCACACGGTGAAGGACTCTAACGAGGACTTCAAGATCGTGGACATCTTCCTGCGGGCGAGCAACATCTCCGCCAGAGTGGAGCTCAGCGACTTCGCCGGCAACGACTACCTGGCTTACAGGTACAACCTGAGCGATACGCCCAAGAGCATCCAGAAGAGAGCGGACGGCACACCCGATTATACGGGCGTCTCCATCCCCATCAACAGCGTGGACAGCAACATCCTCCAGGTACAGCTGGTACTGAAGAAGGAATTTGACAACATCCCGCTGAAGGTGACGGTCACCGCGCAGGAGGGCGTGTATCAGGAGTACACCCTGCGGGTCTACCAGGCCTTTGACGACTTCAGCGACCTGCTGGTGAACATCAACGGCACCGACAATGGGTTCCGCATGGTGAAGGACAGCGCCGACACTTACCGGTATCTGGTTCAGTACGGCAGTACGGCCATGAGCAAGCCGGTGAGCGATGTGACGGCGGACTACCTGTCCGGCAAGAATATGGTCTACTACGTCAGCGACGGCTTCATGGGAGAGCCTGTGGGCATCGCTTACCTCCTTGCGCCCACAACGCCCAACTTCCGGGAGAAGTTCGACCACTATGTGAACACGAGCATACCCAAGGTGTACTACGAGGTCATCTTCCCCGTGGGTACCTCTCAGGTACAGCTGGCGGCCACCTACGCCGATGTGGAGCAGAAGCTGCACAACGCCAGCGGCCCGCTGCGGATCAGCGTGGGCACCGACGCCAGCGGCAACTGGGTGACCAGCACGCTTACCGCCAACAACCAGTGGGCGGAAAACCGGAACGTCATGTTGACCGGCGCCGACACCCGGGTGCCTATCCAGGTGGACTTCAACGGCACCACCAAGACCTTCTACGCCATGGTGCGCAAGAACGCCCTGGACGAGCGGCTGGATTACATCCGCGTGGATGGCAAGGATCTGACCCTCAACCTGGAGGCCGACGATAATGGCGAGATGATCCTCACCGGCCATGCCACAGTTTATAATGAGAGCCGGTACGCCAAGATCGAGGTGAAGGCCAGCGCGAGCACCAGTGCGCTGCAGCTGAGCCGTGTCAACTATCTGAAGTACGAGATGCAGAACGGTCAGCTGACGCCCACACAGATGGTCAGCTTCAATCCGGTCAACGACAGAGGCTATCTGGCACTGGACGCCGACAGCATCAATGACGGTACGGAGCACAACGTCTTCATGGTGGAGCTGAAGACCAGCGACAATAAGACCTACCACTACCGCATCATCATCAACTACGTCAACCAGCCCATCCAGCTGGATCGGTTGATCGTGTATGATAATGAGCTTCAGACCGGCGGCACGACCCTCAAGGATGTGCACTACCAGTACATCACCACGCCCAAGGGACAGAAGTATGTGGAGGACACGACCTTCGGCAACAGCGCGGACGCGCTGCCGCTCTCGCCGACCTTCGTGGCGGGAACCAACATCTTCGATTACACGGTGGGCTGTGAAGAGGAGAAGACGCTGATCACGCTGGTCGCCGACGCCCAGGAGTCCAACCTGCACTATCAGGAGGCCATGCGGGAGATCTACACGGCCCAGTATGACCCCGCCAGCGGAATGAGCCTGGATGACTTCCTTGCCGCCAGCATGTATGGCGAGGAGATCATTCTGAAGGTGGATCCCGAGAACACGCTGGGTCTGGATGCCTCGGCCAGCCAGCCGGTTCCCAGCATACCCGTCAACCAACCCCAGGATTATCCTGAGATCAGCGGCGCGGTGCTGCCGCAGGGGACTGCCACGCCGGCCTACGTGATCTGGGAGCGCCAGATCGACATGACCGACCGGGATATTATCACCATCCCCGTGGTCATGGAGGTGGTCAAGAGCGGCTACAGCAAGACCTATACCATCAGCTACCACAGGCTCTCTGACGACGCCACGCTGAAGCCCGACGAGTGGGGCGTGCTGGGCCGCAATCCCAACGAGGAGAACTGCCTGAACGATCCGAACATTGTGGATCAGCGGATCTATGAAGTTGACCACGCGGTGAATGTGGCGGAGATCTACGCCATCGCCAACCACAACCACGAGTTGAATACCACTCTGGTCACGCTGAAGGCCTACAACGAGGCGACCGGCGCCTATGAGACCCTGACCACCAATGTGGGCGAGATCCACCATCAGGTGACGCTGAAGGACGGCCTGAACCGGTATCAGATCATCGTGACGGCCGAGGACGGCTATGCCCATAAGGAGTATGAGATCACCATCAAGCGGAAGCAGGCCGACCTGGGTCTGCAGTGGGTGCGTATCGCCAACGCCAACTCCAGCAAGGAGAGCAACGCCAGCGGCGAGAACGTGCTGAGGAATGCGGATGGTTCCTACACGGCTTATGTCATGGCCGGCGCCATTCCCAGATTGACGGCCAAGGTCAAGGATCAGGACAACAGCCGGGCGCAGTTCTTTATGATGAGCAACAAGCCGGGCGCGCCCGCGAACGGCCAGGGAGGCACCCAGAGCAACAAGAGCGATCCCATCGCCGTGTTCAACTATGGCCACGAGTGGAACTATGAGACGAATCTGCCCAGTGGCGTGACCCACGACGTTGGCCAGTACGGTCTGAACGAGATCCCGAGTGGCGATCAGGAAGCCGTTACCGAAGGCGTCATTAGAGTGTGGGCCGAGTATAACGGCGAGACCATCGTCTCTGAACTGGCGCCCGGCGAGACCCTGGGCACGGGCCCGGTGCAGACGCTGCCCGATGAGAACATTGGCGGAAACACGGTGAGCCATACACGCCAGGAGACCATTATTGATAACGGCGACGGAACCTACACGAGAAAGGTTCAGGATGTGTACATCACCGAGTATCCGCTGCACCTCGTTGCGGTGTCCCGGGAGGCCATGACCATCTATGTGGACACCAGAAATGCCGACTTCATCAGCGGCGAGGACAACCGCATACCCATTATGGCCGAATGGGATCCCAATGAGGCTTGGGACGCCTATGACTGGCAGACCAACCCGGATCCCGCCCTCATGGGCGCCTACAAGGTGGGCGTGCCCGCCAGCACGCTGAAGGCCTGGCTGCGTGTGTACACTCTGATCTCCAACGTCAACTTCGACGAAGAGAACCAGCAGGTGAGCTTCCCGACTGAGAACTGGAAGGATCACGACCATCTCATGCCGCAGCGCTTCACCATGGATCAGAAGTTCCCGATCATGGTCAATATCACCGAGCATCTGGGTACCGGCACCAGCAAGTGGTACCACGAGGTTTTCATCGGCGTGAAGTATGACCGGGCGTCGCTCCAGCCTGAGTTCATGTATCCGCTGCACATCTACATGCTCAGCGATGACGCCTGGCTGACGGAGCTCGAGGCCTCTGTGGAGAATGATCCCGAGGATCCCTCTCAGCCGCTGCTCCTGCCCACCAAGCCGGTATTCCCGGCGAAAGAGGACACAGGGCCCAATATGCCCAGTGAGTATGAGATCTTCGTATCCACGGAGCATACCACCATCGACTTCCCGAAGATCTCGGCGGTGGAGAATGCCACCATCCGCATCACAAGACCCGACGGCATGGTGATCGATCACCCCAATGGCGACCCGCTCAATGGTGTGGCGCTCCACAGGGGCGAGAACGTGATGAAGATCGAGGTCACCTCGGAAGACCGGACGGTGGTCAGAACCTACGATGTCATTATCAGCTGCATCGATCAGGACAGCCTGACCCTGCTGAAGGACATCCAGATGATCTATGGCGACACGTACTACGACTTCTCGCCGGTCTTTGACCCCGAGCAGAACTATTACGACTACGCCGTGGACGCCACAGCGGCAGACCGCATCACCTTCCAGCCCGTGGTGTATGATGTGACGCCCGGAAGCCAGGATTTCTACTCCCTGGTCTACAATGTGACCGACCTGAACACCGGCAGCTATGTGTCCCACAACGGCGTTTTGTACCAGAACTGGACTTGCAACAGCGGCTGGATCACGGCGACCGGCGCAATGGCGACGCCTCAGCCCATCATCTTTGATATGCTGAGGGGACACGAGTACCTGATCGAGATCAAGGTGACGCTGATGCCCACCGACGCCGGTTACATCACCAACACCTACAAGATCCACCTCTGGAAGAACGACAGCAGCTTCCCGGCGATGATGGCACAGAACCAGTCTGCTCTGACCAGCATCACCGTGGACAACAACGCCCTGACCAGAGACGCGGCAGTCCATCCTGACGACCTGAACTTCTACTATAATGTCACAGGGAACGTAGCCAAGCTCCAGCTGGCTATGGCGGGTATCCTGAATAACTACAAGGTGTTCCTGTACGATGTGACCAGCGGAAGCCAGGTGCCTGTGGCTGACACCGGCCTGGTCAACGGCGAGTGGATGAACCTGTCCAACCCCGTGAACCTGAATCTCCAGAGCGGCAGTAACTTCTATGTCATTGAGGTGCGCGATCCCAGCAACGGACACCGTCGTTACCACTCGGTGACCATCTACAACGACATCACCAAGCAGGCCAACAGCTATCTCTATAACCTGGCGCTCAGCGAGCCCGCGGTGGCCCTGTTCGAAGGCACGACTATCTTCGACTACTTCGCGGCCATTCCCGAGGAGGAGCAGTCTACCCTGTTGATCGCCCGGGCGGCGGCATACAACCAGACCGCCGGCATCAAGAACATCCGGGTGCGCACGGTAGGCGGTCGAACCCTCTACGAGGGAGACGGCGGCTGGGTCAAGACCAATGTGGCTCTGCTCAAGGGCGTCAACCGTGTCACCATTACGGTCACGGCCCAGGAGTACCAGGCCGGAACGGGCGTGATCACCACCAAGCGCGCTTACGAGGTGGAGATCAACCGCGGCGGTATAGACGATACCCTCCGGGGCGACACGGCGGACATCATCGAGATGGACAACACGCCTGTGGGCGCTGCCATGACCACCATCTGGAACAGCGAGCGGGTGGATTACTTCCTGCGCCTGCCGATCACAGACATCACCAACAACATTTACGGAAACACCGTCCATCTGACGCCGGTGCTTCGCGCGAACGAGGCAGACCGGGCTGTGATCGAGGTCAAGAGCGCCACCGGCGCAAGACCGGGCAACTACAGCGTGTCCACCTATATCCGGAGCGAGGACACCTATAACCAGTTCTGCAACCGGAACGAGGAGACCCGCGTGCTCTTTACCGTAACGGTTTATGACCAGCAGGTCACTTGGAACGGCGGCGTGCCCACTGTCCCGGCCAACGCTGTGGTGACGGCTACCAAGGAGTATCTGCTTACCATCCATGCCAACGTGGACGATGACGGCGAGCCTGATGTGGCCCCGAACACCACGCTGCGGGTGTTGAAGGAGAACAGCACTGAGGCCAACATGGTCTACTACAACATGATGCCCAACTTCGTCCACGACCTCAACACCTACTTCGTGCGGATCCCGTACACGGAGGAGAGTGTGAAGATCCTGGTCGAGACCGACTACGGTACGAACAGCGCCTATCCCATCCTTATCAACAACCACGTTGCCGCATCCGGCAAGATGTTCCAGGTGGATGACCTGGTGGTGGGTGACAACACCGTCCTGGTGGAGGTCACCGATCCGATCGACGGCGACAAGCGCTACTACACAGTCGTCATCAACCGTGAGGATGAGGAGACGATCGCCACACCGGAGCACACGACCCCGAGACCGGATCCCACCATTGACGATATGTCCATCACGGTGAGCAACCTCATCAGCGGCGTCTCCACCTCCCTGAATGTGGGTGACAGCCTCTTCCCGGTGCCCATGTACACCGGCGACCAGGCATACTACTTCCTGGTGGTGCCCTATGAGGTGGATCACATTGACACGACGGCCTGGGCCACGGATGCTTCCCAGCTGTGGATCAACAGCATCCTGGTGGATTCCGCCACCAATACGGTGGATGCGCACAATGGCATCAGCGGAACCAGAGGTACCGTGCCCAATGTGGGCCGCGACATCCGGCTCAACGTAGGCAACGAAAACTACATTGAGATCGTTGCCAACGGCATGGATATGCTGGGCTATCCCACAGACACCAAGACCCGTGTCATCGTCAACGTGGTCCGGCTCAAGCAGGACGAGGATCCGCCTTACCTGAGCATGATCACCACCTCTGAAGGTACCATCTCCCCGGTGTTCCGCAAGACCGAGAACCAGTACTTTGTCACCGTGCCCTACGATGTGGAGGAACTGGTGCTGACGGGCTATGCGGAGGATGGACGCAGCCAGACCAACCTGAGCGGCGGCTCCTATCCCACCATCAATACGCCGTACGCCACCGTGGTCAGCGAAAAAGTGAAGCTGGCAGTGGGCATTAACTCCTACATCTTCGCGGTGCGCGACGTCAACGGAGTCTATCCGGTGAACTACTACAGCGTGAAGATCGACCGGCTGGCCCGGAACGGTGTGGTGCAGGATCTGGTCGACTTGACGGCGGAGAATACCACCGGTGGCGGCTCCAGCACCCTGACGCTCCTGCCCAACAGCTATAATGCCGGCCTGCCCAGAGAGCTCAACTACTACGCTTACGTGCCCGCAAATGCCACGGAGGTGACGGTGAACGCCAAGGCGCTGCGGCCTGACGCCACTACGGTGACGATCAAAGGCAGCACCCAGATCAACGGCACCACCACCGCGGCGGATGGCACAGTGAGCACTGCCCTGGACATCACGGGTCAGAGTGAAGTGACGGCCTTTGTCATGATTTCTGACGGCACGGCCAGCCAGCGCTACTCCATCACCTTCCTGCGCCAGCAGATCAATCCCAACTGGCTGCTGGATGTGGAGGTAGCCGAGGCGACTACGGTGCCCTACAGCTTTACCGTGGGCGACGAGGTCGGAACGGCTGAAGTGAACCTGAACGGGACGGAGCACCTCACTGTGACGCTGGAGGCCCTTACCTCCCTGAACGGCAGCAATGAGCCTGAGACCTGGGTGACGGTGAACGGCTGGAAGGCCGAATGGGACGGCAACGCGCCTGTCCAGGTAAGCGGCTCTATCTACAGAGCGACCTACAAAGCGGTCATGGATCCCTACTATCCCTCCGGTCTGAAGATGACCACCGACAGAGACCGGTTCGACGTGGAGGTCTACGACGGCGCCGATCAGCTGGTGGATGAGTACGTGCTCTACGTCAACGACCTGGATCAGGCCGTGACGGTGACGGAAGACGATGTGACCAGCACCTACTACAGCCCGCTGCTCCACAACGTTTGGAATACAGAGGGCCTGCTGATCCAGACCGGTATCACTCTGAATGAGGACAATGCCATCGACCATGATTCCGGCACCTTCACCAGACCCTTCCAGCCTACGCAGTTCAGCTATGTGGCGACCGCCAAGGGCCCCGACTTCTGGGTCTACGCGCCGCTGGAGGATTTGGATGGCGACGGCACTGCCGACATCCATGTGGAGATCCTGGACGAGGACAACAACCGGTACACCGTCATTCAGGGCACGCCGGTGAAGTTCACCTTCCCGACGGACGAGGATGAGATGACGCTGCGGCTGCGGGTGACCATGTACGCCGAGAGCGGCTACGAGCTGGTCAACATCTACACCCTGAAGGTCTACCGGACTGACGATCCCATCCTGAAGGATCTGGGCGTGAACAACGCTTCCATGACCCCGAGCTACTACCCGCCGCTGCGCAGCTATAACGGTGAGGTCTACAAGTACCAGCCTGACTTCGAGGTTTATGCCATCGCGGAGTATCCCCAGTACAGCGATGTACAGATCTCCATGAAGGTGCTGGCCGACTCCTTCGAGCGGGAGGATCACACGCCCTTCACTGAGCCGGACGGAAGCTACACGCCTGTGGAGAAGCTGAGTAAGCAGAACCCCGATGGTACGCCGAAGCTGACCAATACCGGCGTCGCCAATGCCGCCGGCACCGATCTGACGCTGATGAACGGCAATACCGGCGCAGATGCAGTTCGCCACTTCATCGGACTGTTCCGTCAGGATTACTTCAAGGACGAGAGCGACGGCATCGATCCCGCGGACATCGTGCGCTACTTCACGGTGGAGGTCACCCTTACCTTCACGGACGTCTACGGCGTGACCCAGACCGGTGTGTATCAGATCAAGATGCACCGCTCCGATAAGCCCATCGTCTTTGTACCCCTGGACGATCTGGAGATCGAGCAGCCTGATGATACGGACCGTAAGCTGGTAAAGCTGACCAACATCAACGATCCCACCAGTGAGGATACGGAGGGCTTCTCCTCTGACCACCTGTCCTACAAGGTCGTCTTGGATTACTACAACAGTACCATGTACCTGACGCCCACCTTCAACACGAGCGGTACCAACTATACTGCCAAGTTGAGCTGTGCGGATTATCCCGGCATGGCCAAGAACCTGACCAGTGGTACGGAGATCGCGCTGCGCTTCGGCGAGGACTACTACAAGACAGAGCACTTCAGCACGATCCTCACCATCAGCATGTACGATCCTGCGACGAACAAGACCTCGGATTACAAGATCCTGGTTCAGCGCGGCCCGGTGCCCGAGCTGGAGGCCAAGGCGCTCAATGTTGAGTTGCGCCATGGCGCCACAGCCACCGACGCCCAGAATGCGGCGGCAGTGACCCTGACTTGGGCCAACGACGACTACACGGACTTCACGCCGGCCAACTACAACTTCGATGGGAACATGCTGTGGCACTGGTACACGGTGAAGATCCCCGCCACCTCTGAGTATGTGGAGCTGACAACGGCCTACGGCCATGCGATGGGCACCAACGTGACGATCTACTATAACGATAAGATCATTACAAACAATGCCCCGCTGCAGGATACCACCACCATTCAGCTGGATGCGGGTGAGCTATACAGCTACATCTTCATCACAGTCCACACCGACGGCGACCTGACCTACGCCGACTCTACTCCCGCATATGGCAGCACGGCCTACACCTATGCCATCCGTGTGGAGCGGGCCAACACGGCCTCGGCAATGAAGATCTGGGTCACGGACACCACGGATCCCACCGATGTGTACGAGCGGATCTATCATGGCACTACGCCCAACAACCCGGCTCTGCCGGTGGGCGGCCCGGGCTGGGATTACAGCACGACAGTGCTCCAGTACTCGGTGCGCGTAGAGACCCTCCAGAGCTATCTGGAGATCAATGTGGACGTGGGCCGGAACGTCGATGTGGAGATCACGGAGCTGCCCGGCGGCTACGATCAGTCTGCGGCTACCACCTGGAATGACCCGGATACGGTCACTACCTCGCCCTACTGGGTGACGGCGTCTGCCACCAAGACCGGCAACAGCAAGCTTACGCTGTCCGCCAACTTCCGGCTGGATACCGCCCAGAACGGCACGCAGAAGTTCCAGGTGACAGTCAACAGAGCCGGCAGAAAGGGCATCTACATCATCACGGTTTACCGCGATACCGATGGTCAGCCGCCCGAGCTGAGGACTCACCTGGTGGGCGAGATCCGCACGGTGCAAGACAACATGGCGCATGTCCACCTGTACAAGAAGGCCGAAAGCGCTGACTACGGTTACTGGTGGAGCCTGAACGACCTGGTGACGGAAGGCGTCATCGGTGACGACTTCGACAACAGCCCGGTGGACGCCCAGAACCAGAAGCTGTACTACCGCTACAGCTACGATCTGGTGGAGGCCATCAACAAGAACAAGCTGGTTGAAGTCTGGCACAGCAATGGAATGGTCCACACCTATGACATTCCCATCAAGGCGAACGGCACCGACATGAACAACGATCCTTGGGAGCCCGGCGTCTACATGCTGGTGATCGAGCGGGACGGCTACCTGGACTACATCATCAACAACCTGTTGGTGGAGGAGACCTACGCCAATACCGCCAGTCCCACGCTGGAGGCTCAGTACGACTTCGGCTTCACCCGTCTCTATCCCGGCGACATTGATGGCGACGGCGACATCGACCTGAAGGATACCGACCTCTTTGTGAATGCCTCCCAGACCTTCCAGGGCATCTATCAGACCATGGCCATCTACCGTCTCCTTGACCGGATGCGCTACATCCTGACTCCGGGTACCAGCCTTGTCAACTACTATGGGAACCCGGCCTCCAGCTCCTTGGTGGTTTCGAACATCCAGAACTACTACTTCGACGAGAACAAGAACGGCAATATGGATACCGATGAGGATCCCGTTACCGCTATTGCGGGTTACTACCTCAGTGAGCAGGGCGGCCTGCGTGACTTTGAGTGGGAGAAGCTGATCGGCGACGACAGCGCGCCGCAGACCCCGCTGCAGCATGGCCACTCGCTTGGCAGTAACCTGATGCTCAACGATACCGCGAACACACCGTATACGATCTCGGACGGCTACTACTACCTGTACGCAGTAGTGACCCATCCCTTCGTGGGCGATGTGCCGGTGCTCTACCAGGTGGCGATGATCCGGATGGGCAACCCGCCGATAACCTTCGGTGAGGATACCAGTATGGAGCCCTTCGTGCCGGTGGACAACGAGAGCATGCAGAAGCCGGAGCCCGTACTGCCCGATGTCCTGCCCGACGAGGGCGAGATAGAGGCACCTGACGAGATCGAAAAGCCGGATGTTCCCGTTGAGGATGGATCTGACTCCGCGACTGGCGAGCCCGACCTGCCGGATCAGGCGCCAGAGACGCCCGATGACAAGGTTGACGAGATCGTACCGGAGAAGCCTGAGGGCTCTGAGAGCGATAAGCCCGCAGACAGCGACTCCGAGAAGACGGATGGCGATAACGCTGACCAGGAGGTCACGGAGGACGAGGCCGAGCCTGAGATCGAAGCTGAGGAGAAGACAGTCACGGTGTCTGCCTCCAGTTCCAGCGAGGGCAGCAGCTACCGGCTGAGCAGTTATTCTGCTGCGGACGACAGCTCCGATGCGGACGACAGTTCTGATACGGACGACAGCTCCGATGCGAGCGACAGTTCTGATACGGACGACAACTCCGACGCGGACGACAGTTCCGACGCGGACGACAGTTCTGACGCGGACGACAGCTCCGATGCGGACGACAGTTCTGATACGGACGACAGTTCTGATACAGACGACAGTTCTGACACGGACGACAGCTCCGACAAGGATAGCAGCTCTGGTAGTTCCAGTGGCTCCAGCAGTTCTGGTAGCTCTGGCGGTTCCAGCAGCTCCAGTGGCTCCAGTAGTTCTGGCGGCTCTGGTAGTTCCAGCGGTTCCGGCAGCAAGGATAAGCCCGACAAGAAGGACGAAATTCCCGGTACCATCGAGCTCCCGACGGAGGATGTGGAGACAGACTTCCTGTATAAGGATCTCTACGAAGAGCTCGAGGGTATGGAGTTGGATTCCGTCCAGGCAAAGGAGGCCATTCAGGCATACGCAGTCAGTCTGATGACCTTTGCCTTCGGAAGTCCCTTCGCGCCGGATACCCCGACCATGACGATCGTGGACTACGACATGGACGGCATGATCTCGCCTGCTGACCTGCTGTATATCACCGCCTATCTGGGCAACTACGCAGATCTGCAGACCTGCATGGACGCCATGTATTCCTCCATGAAACCGATTCTGGGCGCTTATCCCTGACAGGATCCACATGAGTTACAAAGAACAGGAGCACAGCTTAGGCTGTGCTCCTGTTCTTTGCTTTTAGGTTGCCATTTTCCCTTGAGAATCAAGATAAAGGGGATGTTTTCCCTACAATTAAGCGAAAAACCCAAGAGAAAAGGGCGGAATGTGGAAGAAAAAATAATTTTATAGGATTACATAAAAAATAACCATTTTTATTGACGAGTTCTTCCGTTCGTGGTAATATAATCATGTATGATTATGTAGCATGGGTGTAGTGCGCCCTTTTATAAAAATTTCCGCCCAAAGGGCAGAGAGGGGGATGCCGGTATGTCATGGAAACGCAGCCGTTTGACCGCGGCAGGCGTGGCAGCCGCATGCGGTTTGATGATGCTGGGCGGCGTGAGCCTGCTGGCCGATTCACCCAGCCCTACTTTGCACATAGAGGGCATGCGCCTTCAAAACGTCCTCAACAGCGACGGCTCCAGCAGTATTCAGGCGCTGGTGGACGTCTATGTTTCCGACGTCCCTAAGTTCATGGGCGGCTCCCTTCTGCTGAAGTACAACAGCGATTATTGGCAGCCCTCCCGGGTCAGCAACAATGAAACTGACCTGGGCAGCGACATCTCGGCCTTCTTTGCCACCGATCCCGACATTTACGGCGGGAGCGCCGACCCGTTCCTCTTTGAGAACGAAGGCGTGCGTACCCAGGTGGACACGGTGGGCGGCGCGCTGGCGCTGGGCTTTAACCTGAAGGAGATCGGTGATCTGCCGGACGTGCCCGGTGACAAGGTGAAGACCCAGACGGTGGATAAGGGAACAGGCGCGAAGACGGTATTCACCTATATTGAGGCAGAGGACAAGGTGCACCTTGGCACGCTGAGCTTCCAGGTGGATCCGGATCATCTGGAGGAAATGACCTCCCATATGCCCTTTGAGACCAATCCTATGCTGACAAAAGCCCATCCGGAGGACTGGCAGACAGGGAACGATCTGATGTATCCGCTGGAGCAGGCGACTCCCGGGATCACGGGCTTCGACCGCACCGGATGGACGATCGGCTTCCTCAATGAGCTGGATCAGACGGATATCAAGGCCGACCTCTATGATAATTCCAACGATGCGAATATCCCCAAAAGTAACCTTCACATCAAATATGAGATATCTGATGTGATCATTCGGGCAGAGGCGGCGGAGAAAGAGGTCACGATCAACGCCTATCAGGCCTATACGGACGCCACTCCTGCGGATCTGGCGGCGACCCTCCAGCGGTACAGCTCCACTGTCCGGCTGACCTATCCCGACGGCGATCAGCGGGACGAGGCCATGTTCTGGGGCAAGGAAGAGATGACGGTTGTAGACAACAATACCGGTGACAGCTATGTGTTCCGGTATGACGGCTCCGGTGGCTACACCTTCCAGAAACTGGACGCCGCTGGGAACCCGATTCCCGGCGACGCCTCCGGAGACTATGACCCGACACATGGCGACTACACGATCAAACAGCCCTACATATACGAGGAAGAGGGCGAGACCAAGCAATATCCCACGCCTATCACCGTCCACTTGACGGTAATGCCTGTAAAGGTGATAGGCATTACAGCGAACGATCTGCAAATGAGTTATAAGATCAACGACCCCGATCTCCCGGACGAGACCGGTAAGCTTGCTTTGCCTGAGGAGGGGCGTTTGGTTTTTGACACCGTGCTCAGCGGCACTATCCCCACGGTTCCGTTGACTACATGGACAAACGGAACGGCACCGGTGACTGTGTTAACGCCCACCACAAATATGGGTGATTTGGTAGGCGAAGACAATGCCCCCCTGCCAAATCCGGTGAATTGGCCCACGACGGCGGCTGAGATCGCCAGCAACACCGGCGTGGGTACCTATAACTTCAACTGTGCCGATCCCACCCAGCAGTATATCCAGGCGATCCATCCCTGGGCTACAGTGACGGACAACTTTGATGTAGACGCGCAACGGGTCATCAAGGCCGACAATGTGGTGGAGCGCAGGTATGTTGCTACGGCGACGGTAAATGACCTGTACGGGATCCAGACCATCACGGTGAACGCGGTGGATCCCAATGACGGCGTCACTGTGATCCAGATGGGCACCAGTACATTTGATATTTACCGGCCCGACGGTGTTCGGGTCGATCCCAGCTGGTTCAGCAGCAACACGGTTCAAATGAACAACAATGGCGGCGCCCATACAACGCAGGCAAATGGCTTGGCTTACAATATTTTCACCCATCCCGGCGACAGCGCCCTTGGACACAACGGCGATGAGCGCGAGATCACACGCCGCCACATCAACCTGGGCGGCTACTTCACGGTGGTGGTGCATGAGAGCCTCTATGGCACCAGCGACCCCATCCGTGTCTATCAGCCTCGCCGCCAGAACGCTTACCTTTACAACTATAATGTTGGGCCCGGCGACACGCTGTCCCCGACCGATTGGCCGGAGTTTGACTTTACCGGCCACAAGGCGGGGCTGTACCCCTTCTACCGTTACAGCAAGCTGCCCAATACGGTGGTGCTGCCGCTGGACTGTGGTTACATTGTACATACCCGTTATGACGGAGTTACCGGCGCGGAGCCTGGCGAGGTGCGCAGCTTCTCTGTGAACAACTGGTTACAGACGTCGCCTGCACCTGCCGCCACGTCGCCTTACTGGGCGGCGGGGGATGTAGTCACCTATGGCCCCGATCTATTCTCGAACCACAGCTACGGCAGTGGCTTCGGCTTGGTGGAAAACCCGTTTAACCGTGTGGCCCAGGTGAAGGTGGAGGTGCAGAATGAGGTTACTCCGCCGGAAGAGAGCCTGCGCCTGACCTATGAAGGCGCTCCGGCTCCCTCCAATATTCTGAACCTGCCCGACGGCCAGGTGGGGACAGTGGCGTTTGATACGGTGCGGGAAGGCTACGCCTATAAACAGGAATTTGAGCTGACCCTGACCAATGACGGTACCACGGATATCCATGGTATCTATATTGACGCGCTCTTGGGGCCCACCCAGAATCCGGTTCCCGATGGCGAACAGCATTTTGAGATCATCAAGCCTCCGGCCACAGATCTGGCACCTGGGGCCTCGACTACATTTATCATCACCTATGTTCTGGGCCTGGAGAAGGGACAGTACATTGACAACATCTATGTGGGCACCGCTAACAGCGGGACGCAGCCTGCCAAGACATTTATTGCCCGCTTTAAAGTGACAGACGGGCAACTCTATAAGCTCACCGTTCAGCCCCGCCCGGAGGATGGCGCAATGGGTACCGGCGGTGCGGTGACCGGCGTAGACAGCGGCGTCTACGACAATACTCCGGTGGGCAGCAATTTGGAGGCTAACGATCCCGTTTGGATCTCTGTAAAGCCTTTGGATGAGTACGACATCAAGAAAAATGTCAACGGGGACTATGAAGTCTATTATTACGACGAGAGCAATACCAAGATCTATTTGACCCAGTATGTGCCCATGGGCACCAGCGACAAACCGGCGGATGGCGAGTATCTTTTCTATCTGCCGGGAGGGATGCCGCCTCGGGATACCGTTGTCTATGTGGACTTCTATGAGCCCATTCCCTCGAAGTTGCGGCTTTCCGACCTGCACGCCTATGCCAGCGAGCAGGAGAGCGACTGTATTACCGATCCCAAGGAACAGACCATGTACGACATGACGGATCCCACCTATGGGACGACCGGCTTTGACCCGGATCATACCGATTACCTGGTGGTGGTGCCGGCGGAGGCGGATTGGTCAGGTCTGAAGCTGACACTCTATGATATTGTTGTGCCCTATGAGATCATCAATCCGCCCGAGGGGCCTTTGGCGAATGCGATCATTACGCCCGACGTCCATATTGAGCTGGATGACCTGGGCAGCACCGCGCCTTTGGATGTGAGAGGATCTGTGGGCAGCACCTTGGCTGCGACGCCGGTACAGCCCACGACTCATGAGATGACCTTCCGGTCTCCCGACCCCGGAAAGGCAAAGACCGCCACCATTACCATCAGCTATTATGACGCGGCGAACAATACCCGCTATGAGCGCGTAGATAAATATAAGGTGAAGTTTATCCGCAAGACGGATATCCCCATTCACACCTTTGCCTACGGCAATACGCCCTACGGTATGATCATGAATGCGGACAACATTGCGCCCGGTGATAAGACTGCAGCCAAGGAATCCTTTGACAAGGAAAACCGCTTTACAGAAACGGCCTATACGCCCACAAAAGCGGCGACACTGACGGACTATATCTATTGGCCCGAGGCGTGGCAGGCCGAGTACTCCGATTGGCCCGCCAACTGGGGCGAACGGAATCTGGACCGCAACGACTATGCCCTGGTGGCCTATGTGGGAGAAATATTCCAGGATCCCGGCATCAGGGAGCTGCTGGACAGCACCGGCACACCGGTGAAGGATCAGACTTTGACGCGGACTGTGGAGGTAGCGCTGTTGGATCCCAACGGAACAACAAACAGCTATCCCGTGGGGACAACAGCCGGCCGGTTCAATGGAACGGAGACGGCGACCATCGATCTGGGCCCGCTTACGGTGAACAGCAACGGCGAGGCCGGTTTGACGGGCGTTACTGCCCTGGTAAATTGGGAGACGAATGCCGAACAGCTCATTCGTCCGGGTATTTATGCCCTGACCTATACCTTTACCGATTTTGACGGTACGACCCGCAGCTTTAGCCGTCCTCTGGTGATTTTGAAGCACCTGGGCGACGTGGACGCCAGCGGCGGCGCGGCCGACTCTGAGGCGGCTCCGGATCCGAAGGATTCGGAGGATATCCGTATGCGTATCATCGAACCTCATCGTCTGGGCGACAATGAGGAAGTGGTCAACTATCCTGATTATGACAAGGAAGTCTACCGGTATCGTATTTGTGACGCGAACGACGACCGGAATATCAACGATATCGACGCCAACAGAATCCAAAATGAAGCGACCCTGACAGACTTTTACCGGCCGGTGGACTACATCGGCTAAAGTCTGTTTGGGTCGCGTACCCACATTTATACTACTATAATATATAAGGAAGGAGGCGAGAGAGCTATGAAGAACAACGGCTGGAAGCGTGCCGGCTGTGTGCTGCTGGCGGCCCAGATGACCGTAAGCGTACTGCCCATGAGCAGTATGGCGGCGTATGTAGACGGCCAGGGCAGAAGCGGCGCCATTTTAGCGGCAGAATATCCAGAGACTCAGAGACGGCTGGCGGCTCGGGCCTCCTTCCTGCTGGAGAAAGACCGTATGCCAGTGATGACCAAGCACCGGGCAAACGTCAACTCCAGAAGCGAGACGGCTCTCGTCGCCTCCACAGAAACGGAAACGTCTGCGGCGGTGGAGACAGAAGTCGCCAGGCCGGAAGATGCGATAGTGGAAGACACACAGACAGAAGCGGTAATTCCCGACGCGGCGGAGTCTGTGACGCCCGGTGAAAAGGAGACGACAGACACAGCCGCTGATCCGGCACCGGTGGAGACACCGGCCACCGGTGAGGGAGAGCCTGCGGTTTCTGCTCCCGATGAAGGGGAGACAACAGACTCCGTCACCGATCCGGAGCCCGAGGGATCCGTTCCCGGCGAAGAGGGAACGACGGACTCCACGCCCGGCGAGGGGGAGACGACAGACACAGTTGTCGACCCGGAGCCCGGTGAGACGCCTGCCCCCGGCGGAGAAGAGCCTGTGATCCCCCCTGAGGAGGAGACGCCGGTTCCGCCCCCTGCTGTGAAGCCGGAGCAGACCGAGACCAAGGTCATGGCAAGCGCCCGGGAACAGGGTGAGCCCATGCCGCTGGCGGATATGGAATTTCTATATGTGAGCGTATATGCGTATAGTTACTGGGCCAGCCGAAGCGGCAGTGTGCATTACAAAGAAGGCGGCGGCACAGAGAGCCGTTTTGCCCCCTATGCGGCGGAGATCCATAATGACACCGCGATAGGGACAGGAGAGCTTATAGACAATAGCGGTATGAGCAATCCGAACTATAGCGCAATGTATTTTTACGGAAGTCCGATCGTAAATCCGGAATTGACCGACTTGGCCGGTTTGCAGTTGGATCGTATTCCGGATATGCGCTTTGAGGGCTGGCTCTTTGCACAGGAGCAACCCGAGAATCCGAATTGGTACAGCAGCCAGGATGAGCTGGCGTGGTACAGCAGGTATCGGGCGGGGGAGAGTGAAGAGCCCTACGAGCCTACCTATGAGGCCATCAAGGCCCACGCAAACCCGTACTTGTCAAATGACGGCGCTGGCTTTTATGTAACAAACGTGATTTCCAAATGGGTGCCCAGTGACCGGGCCGAGCTGACAAAGCTGACGCTTTACGGCTTGTCTGAAGATAAGGATACCGGCGCCGATCAGAAGGAGACCCTGGAGCAGTATGGCGAACGGGTGGACGAAGGAACCGGAGAGAAGCAGGAAGGGACAGTGGACAAGGAGTACACCATTCAGGTGTCCGCGCTCACAGACCGGCTGACTCTGGACTTTACCACCTACGAGCCCGGAACGATGATCAAGATCACGGCGGATACTTTGGAAGAACCGATCCTTTACCGCTATGACCGTGAGGATTATATCTGGGATGGAGGAGCCGTAACTGCAGAGGAATACAGTAAGCGAAATGCGGATACAGCCTCCAAGCTGGAAAGAGAGCAGCCGGGTAAACGGCCGTCAGGCGGAATAGGTGCTGTGGAAAGTGAACCCACCAACAGTTACGACAATCCTGCCCGGGCGAACTGGAGCCTACCCAATGACTACGCGATACCGCTGAACTTTACCACACCGGATCAGCTCTACACCACCATCACCATCACTGTGGTCGCCCCTGACGGCACCATCGCAGAGGATGGGACGACCAGCGGGACGACAGAGACCTACACCTTAAAGGTGCGTCGAATGGCCGATCCGGAGATGACGCTGAATCCCGGCAACACGCCTTACGGTATGCTGGAAAGCGACATCAGTGATCCGACAGACAGACAGAAAGCCCGCGAGGATTTTGACAACAGCCGCACCCTTCCACAGCATGCCCTGGGTGGCCACAACAGCGGTGGCGTTTACACAGGTCAATACAGTGAAGCGGCATGGAAGGATACGGACTGCGATAAGAATGTGGAAGCGCTTGTAGTCTATCAGGATACGACCTTTACCGATCCCGGCTTTACGCTCATCGACAGCCAGGGGGAAACCGCGGACAATACCAAGACGCAGCGCTCCATTAAGCTTCGTAGGGTGTCGACGTTGACCACACAGAGTATCAAGGATGGCTTTGGCGACGAGGTCTACTATAATGGTGGAACCTCCGCCGAGGATGGGAAAGAGTTTGTAGTCGATCCTGCCGGAAAGGATGTGATCGACTTGCGGGGGATGAACGTTGTCCCCGGCATCTACTCCATCGAGTACAGCTATACCGATCCGGTCAGCGGCGTGACCTATGACAGCATGAACAAAAGTGTCTACATGGACGAGACAAAGGCGGATCATTTTTCCCGTCCCCTCATCGTCCTTCCCCAGCCGGGCGACATCGATATGGATGGCATGGTTACACTTGCCGACGCCGTCGCTTTGGAAAAATTCATTTCCGAAGGAAATGTCCTTCTCGATGACGACAACAATGATCAAGTGCAGCGCCTGTTCAAATATCGGGTGTGCGATGTAGACGGAAATGGCCAAGTTGACGGAAATGATGTAGTCACTTTGAAAAATGGATATGTCTCTCACACTGTGGAAAATATTTCCACTGACTACTTCTATCTCAATTCTGGCGACAATGGCAAACCGGGCAGAACGCCGCTCGTGGTTGAGTCTACATCCGCTGACAGAGCTGTCATTTCCATAGAGTATTTGGGGAACAACCTAGACGGTGTGCCTACAGAGGCAACCACCTCGGATCCCGTAGAGATCGGGAACACCTTCTGGGTCGGCGTAAAGCTGGAAAACGCCGGAGCTCTGCCCGCGGCCGGTACTGGGGTGGAAGCCTTTGAGTTTACTCTTGTCTACAACTCAAATGCCTTGCGTCCCGGCCTTTTGAAGGGCGACACCGATTGGGCCAAAACCATTGAAACAGCCAATCTGTCTACGGGCTGCGCAACGCCGTGGCAGAGCGCCTACACCTTGGTGGGCAACAGTGGCACCGCACTTCCCAACGGACTTAGCACGGTTTACGTTACCTATCCTGAGCTGGCACAGCCCACATTGTCCGGCGGCGAGACCTCCCTGGCGACCTATACCTTCGCGCTTCAGCGCAAGCCGGACGCCCCGGCCCAGAGCTTGAAGGACGGCTATCTGCTCCTGATTCCTTTCTATATGAACAACCATCCCATCGGCAAGGAGAACGAAGACGTGGCCCTGGTGGAGCCCGCTATGGGCGGTCGGGAATTCTCCGTGACCTATGTAGACGGTAAGGTCAGCGCCTGGAGCAATCAGGATACGATCCCCGGCGGCCACACGGTGAATCTTCGGGACAGCCTTGCCTACACGGGCAGTGACGAGATCCCCGTGGGCAAGGATACGACAGAGTTTATCCCCCTTTATGACGCAGACGGCGAAAACGCTGTCTACGGCGAGACCTTCTCCACGCAGCACAGTGACCTGTGGAATACCGGTTATGGACTTCGGGGTGGCGAGCTGCCGCCGGGCATGAGCTACAACAATGCCGACGGCACGATCTCCACCACCAACGCCCAGCTCGGCGCTACAAAGGCCGGCACCTATCGTTTTTATATCGGCACCGCATCCAGCGCCAAGCTCTACCAGATCACTGTCGACAAGGCTCCCCTGACATTGACTGTAGCCGGCAACAGCGGCAAGTATTATGGCGAGCCCAATCCCAGGGGCGATCTGGTGGAATTCTACTACGACAATAGTCAGCTGAAGAAGCAGGAGCGGGATCGCCTCTCTGCCGCCGGGCTGGCTTCGAATGAAAACAGAGGCAGTAACCTGCTGACTGTTTTGGGCGGTGACAGTGGCTACGTCCGTCCCACCATCACCATGATAGACGACAAGGGTGCCCTGCTCCTGCCGGCGACACCCGCGGGCAGCTACAACGTTCGTCTTGAAAAGGGCGAGGCTACGAACTATGTCTTCCACTATGCGGACAAGGATGGCCAAGAGGCCGATGTGGCGACAAACACCTTCCAGGTCGCACCCCGTCCCATCCTCATCAGTGAGATCCCCGACTCCGGTGTGACGATCCCCAACAACACCCCCGCGTCGGGACGAGGCTTCGAAGCGACCGCCAAGGTGGGGGACTTTGTAGCCAAACTTCCAACGGATACCAGCGGCAGCTACACGTTGACCGGTGTCGCCATCCTGTCCGGTGATGAGCTGGAGATTCAGTACACCGGCCTGTTCCTTCCCAACGCGAATGACACCTCGACGGAGTTTGTGCTGAACGAGAAAAGGGAAGAGCGGGAAGTGCAGATCACCAAGGCGGAGCTTTCGGGTGAGAGTGTGGCGAACTACAGCCTGCGTGGAGACTCTGCTATTTTGCAGGCCGGCGCGAAGACGAAGGGCTATGTAGCCCGAATGATCGTTGAGAAGCTGACTGTAGAAAATCTGGGCGCGCTGATCGAGAGTGACTACACCTATGGCGATACTTTCTCGCTGAGCAGCCTGGGACGGATCACACTGGACTGGGACAACGGTACGCACACCGGCCCCTTTAATTATGCCGATCCGGCGGCGAACCCCAACGCAAATAACCACGGAGTGATGTTGCGTTGGGTGGATGCCGATGGCGCGGATCCCGAGAAGGGGACACCGGCAGTCAACAATGAGCAGTTTGACGTGAAGCGCCACAATGGAAAGTATCTTTGTATCTATGTGAGCAACGGCGAGGACGCGGCTCCCGCCTGTGTCTACGTTGGCCCCTTCAAAGTGAACAAGAAGGAATTGACCCTCACTGTCTACAGTGAGGAACGCTACTATGGCGAGGCAGAGAAGACCTACCGCGTCACCTATGACAGCAGCGCCCTGGTGGGAGAGGACAGGAAGATCATCACCGAGGGCGGCGGCAACCAGGTTTCGGATCTGGAAGCTCTGCCCGGCTTCAGCGGCACGATGAAGGTGAAGCGCCGGGAGAAGGCATCCGTAGACAGCACGTTGGTGACGGATAAGACAAACGCCGGCTCCTATTATGTAGTCATCTCCGGCGCGCAGGCGGACAACTATACCATCCAATATAATCAGCAGCGCTCCGCACAGAGTGCGGCCGTCGTCTCCAGCGAGTTTGGCTGCGCCCCCCTGACCATCCACAGGCGTCCCATCCTGGTCACGGAGCTCACCGGTATCCTGTGTGATATCTATGACGACGACGATGACGCGATCCAGACAGGCGAGCTGTCCTATCCCGCGGCACAGGCGCAGACCTCTGGCGTGTCCATTCAGCGGCCCACACAGGGGGCTTACTATATTCCTTATGGAGGAAGCGGCGCTCAGCAGCTGACCATCAATGAGGGCGACCTGGCGGTAACGGACGCCGTTTTGAGCGGGGACGTTCTTGCCTTCACCTACCGGGCCGACTATGAGAAGGATCGGGAGAGCAAGCCCTATTTTGACGTGACCACCGGCGATTGGGTCGGGGACGGAGAGAAGACCTATGAGGTGACGGTTTCCAGCTTGCTACTCAAGGGCAACGCCAATGACGCGGGCCGCAATTACCAGTTGGTATATTCCACTGCGGAGCAGGCGATGAACGGCCTTCCTGCCAACAACAAAGGGCAGGGCAATGTGGTCATCCGCAGGATCACTGAGCTGCGAGTGGGAACTGCACCCACCTTCGGCATCTATGAATATGGCCAAAAGCTCCAGGCCGAGAATATGACCGTATACGCGATCTTTAATAACAATACCAATGCGCCCCAACAGATCTCCTACTACGATTTTGAGGATTACGGTCTGCATTTGGAGTGGACGGATAAAGAGACGAACGATGTAGCCAGTGGCAAGGGCGATCCGGCGGTGCATGGTCAGGTGTTGACAGTCGTAGACCACAATGGCCGCAAGCTGGTGGTTCGGGGCAGACGCCACTCGGAGCACGAAGAGGTGAGCGTCGTCTTTGGAACGCCCATTGAGGTGAACAAGAAGACGCTCCATGTGAAGGCAGACGGGACGGAGCGGGTCTATGGTCAGAACAATTTCAGCTCCCTCTATCCCGAGTATAGGGCAACTGTGGCCTGGGACGACCTGGCCGATGCCGACAAAGACAAACTGGCAGCGGCGGGGTACAGCGCCGCGGCGAAGCCTGTGACCATCCACAGTGCCACACTGAGCCAGGGGAGCGCCAGCGAGGGCCTGGCCATGCTGGACAAGACCGCCATCTGGCCGCAGTTTACCACTGCCGCGGCAGGGGAAAAGGTCGGAGCTGGAAAGTATGATCTGAATTTGACAGGCGGCCAGATGGCAAACTACACCTTTGCTTTGGAAGCCGGCGCGATCACGGTCATTCCGCGGCCCATTATGTTGGAGTCTGTAGACAAGTATCCTCTGGCTACGATCACCCAGGGCAGTACGGTGCTCAGCCAAAGCGGAGCCATTGCCTCTTTCCGTGAGGGGCAGGCCAGTTTTACTCTGGTGAAGGACGGCGTGCACAGCATTACAGGCAGTCCGGTGATGGATGGCGACGAGATCGTGGTCAGCATGACTGTCCACTTCGGCTTTTACCAGAATGGCAACCGCTATCCCACCGGGGATACCTCCTGGATGGATCTCAGCGGGGTAGATACCAGAACTGCCCATGTAAAAATCAGCGACATAAAGCTGGTTTCCGGTAGCGAAAATTATGTGCTGGTAGAGAATCCTGATTTGAGCAATAGAGTATTTAAAGATCTGGGCCGTGTTGACGGCCGGCAGATCTCAGCGGTCATGAAGAATGAGTCCTATGCGCCCAAACTCAGCTACACGTATGGAGAGGGGCTGGATCTCAGCGGCGTGACCTTGGATATCCAATACAACACCAGCGCGCAGACGACCTGGGAGCGCAATGTGCCTGTGGGCAACCATCAGAGCCTGAAGGTCTTCTATCTGGCGAATCCGGCGCAGGCTGATACGGCCGAGGGCCGCAAGGCCATTGTTGAGGGCGGGCTCCAGGCGGACGCCTGCCGGCCGGCCCAGGCAAATGACCATCTGACCATCGTTCGCGATGGGGATGGGTTTACCCATAACGGGAAGTACCTGGTGGTCATCGTCCAGCAGGTCAACCCCAATTACGACCCGGGCGACCCCTCTAAGGGGGATCACTATACTTATAATATTGCGCCCATCCAAGTGGGCCAGCTTACAGTGGCTCAAAAGCAGCTGGAGTATACGTTGATGGCCAATGACCGGGAGTACGACGGTACGACCCAGGGTACGGGCTATGTTCTGGTGGAAAAGGATCAGATCTATGGCAGTGACCAGGTCTTTATCGTAAATGGTACTGCCTATGGGGATATGAGCGACGTCCAGTCGGAGGAATACGGCGGGCGCGACTATTACCGTTTTGACAGCGGGAATACCGGTGTTACCTTTACCTTCTCCGACCCGAACGTGGCCTATGAGAGGCTGCCCGATCATGACAGCGGCGTATACGCCACTGTTCCTGTGGGGGTCAGCGGCATTGATATCACCGGCACTGACGCGGGCAACTACACCGTGGTGCGGAATGTCGCCAGTACGGCGAATAACGCCCCTGCGGCCGTCATCAGCCGGTCTTCCAAACGGGCACAGCCCGACGCCGCGACCTTGGCGGCGCTGGCCGGCATGGCCAGCCGGACTACCATGTCTACAGATATCCACACCAATACGGTGACGGTATCTGTAGCCGCAGACGCCGCCAGAGATTTTGGCGATCTCCGAGACGACTACAATAGAGAGCTTCACTTCGAGTACCGTTTGGAATACCTCGAGGATGAAAATGACTCTGCTTCCGGCAGTATTGTCGAGGGCGGCGACAGCCGTTTCTTCGGTGGCGAGCCGGTGCGCGTAGACAGTGAGGAATTTGTCCCCGCCCCGGGAGAGGAGAATCTGCTGACGCCTGGGATGGGCCAGCATGCCGTGGCCGGGGACAGCGACTTCGGAACCAGACTGGCTCTGCCGCGGGACACCTATTTCCGGGCGCAGATCCGCCTGGCACAGACCCACAACTACGAGGCGTCCGTCTACATCCCCTCTGTTTCCGATGACGCTTTTGTGGCCGCCATTGCGCAGGCCAGGGCAGAGGAGGAGAGCGATGAGCTCTCCAATATTGCCGGTAAGCCGGAGGAGACTGAACCGCCCCGGCCCATCCCCGATGGCCGGCCCTTGGGCAAGACCTATCAGTATCGCTTTGATATGGTGGCTGTTCAGACCATGAAGGGTGAGGACGGCGAAGAGCATGTCCGCAGTCAGCTGGACAGCGTTTGGTTTGCGGATCGGGCCACCTACCCCAGGGAGGAGTTTCTCAATGCTCTGACCACCGACCCGGCGGAACCCCGTTATCATAATTACGCCTGGGATCCCCAGCAGCGGCAGAGCGTGCGCTTCCCCGTGGATATGCGGGATGAGATCAAGGCCAATCTGCCCCAGGGGGACGGCTCTACCGCGGAGACCACTGTCAATGCCGACGGCACCGCCAGGATGTACGTCTCCCTGATCCCCCGCAATGGCAGCGGCGTGTTCTATCAGGTGACCATTCTGGAGGACAATATAATAGCCTACCTGGGCGACGACCCCTTGCAGCTCACCGCACAGCTTATACCGAGCGTTGCATCCAGTCTCAGCTGGCGCAGCTCTGACACTTCGGTGGTCACCGTGGACAATGATGGCCTGCTCACCTTTGTGGGAGAAGGCGTCGCGAGGATCTACGTGTCTTTTGCCGGATTTTCCGACTCCATCCAGGTCGTGGTGCTGCCGCCCAAGGAGCTGCTGCCTGAGGGACTGTTTAACGTCGACTATCTGAACGCGTTCATGGATCTGACCGATGACTTGATGTTCCACCCGGAGCGCACGGTGAGCCGGGGTGAACTGGCTGTGATACTGGTCAAGCTCCTCTCTCCCGCTGTCTTGGAGCAGGAGGGAGAAGAGCTGGTATATGTGGATATCGCGGAGACCATGGACTGCGCGCAGGCCGTGGAGCTGCTCAGCCGTTGGGGGATATTCAATGGCGTCGGGGAGTCTCACTTTGCCCCGGAGCAGGCCGCCACACGGGCGGAAATGGCGGCAGTCCTGGTGAGAATGGGGCAGCTGCCGGAGGCGCCGGAAGAGGCGTTCAGCTTTGTGGACAGCGGCCCTGAAGACACCTGGGCCTGGGCGGAGATCAAGGCGTTGGCCTATGCCGGTATCACCGATGGCACAGGGGATTACTGCTTTAGCCCCAACCGGCTGCTGACCCGGGCGGAGACCGCCGCGTTCCTGACCCGGATGCTCCGGTATAAGCTGGATCTGACCCAGGAGGACTTGAAGTATCCCGTTGATGTGGAGAACGGGTACTGGGCCTGGGAAGAGATCATTCGGGCCGTAAACAATGTGGAAACGACTGAGTTCATCAATACAAGACAGCTCAAAGGGATCAATAGCCGCAATGCGGTGCAGAAGTACATGTAAGAAGGCACAAAGAGCAACAAATGTTGAAAACCGGTGAAAAAGCAAAGAAACCTTCCCCTGTGGCTGTGAAGCGCGGGGGAAGGCTCCGGTGATTTTATGAAGAACGGGAGGGATGGGCCATGAAGGAGTACAAAAGACGGTTTGGGGCGATGGCATTGGCTGTGGCCCTGACTTTGTCGCTCATTCCTACCTCTCTTATCCCGCAGGCATGGGCTGCGGAAGGGGACAGTGACGACGGCGGAACACCCACTCTGCAGGGCAACGTCTCCGCCGTAGGCAGCAAGCCCACCCTGCACATCGACTTCCTTGGCGAAGATTTGGACTACTACCTGACCTATGCCGTTCCCACGCCCAAGGATCACGACGTGAGCTTGAACAGTCACGCAACCGCGGCGGCGGACGCCAGTTGGGACAGATACCGGCAGGGCGATGAGTATGACGACCGGATATTCTGGGTGGGCATCGGCATCGACAAGATGGACGCCTTTGAGCTGGCACAGCAGGGCGGCCTGTACAGCGCCGAGTTCGCACTGTACTATAATACCAACTATGTTTTACTGCCGGATTATGATGACAACACCGGCGCAGGTGATTTTGAGAGCATCCTCCAAAGCTATAACCTGGGGCAGGGAGCGGTAGATCCCAAGACCCAATGGGACGGGGATCTGTACAGTATCCGGGCCAGGGAAGATCTGGATCCGGTGGGCGACCCGGTCACAGAGGAGTATGCCCTGTCCGACAAGATCCGGCCCGGCAACGGCGAGTGGCGGATGCTTTACGCCTCCGTGGAGCGCAAGGAAGGCTTCGCGGGGATGAATCGTTTTGCGGTTTTGCCGGGGAACGACGACACCTATTATCTGATGATGATCCCCTTTGTCCTCCAGGACTGGGATCCCAATCTGGATATCTGTTTCCGGCTGGCCCGTAACGCCAGTCTGTTTTCCGTGGGCTCCGGCGTAAAGGGCGAGGCACTGACAGCGGAGCAGAATACCCCGGCGGGCGGCTTCGGCGCCTGGGAGAAGGAGACCCGGAACCCGAACCACAACCTGAAGGAAATGTTCGACTTTGAGGGCGATTTGAACATCTTCACAGGCGAACGGGAGAAGGATACCCACTTCGCGCAGCTGAACATCGATAACGGCGGCAGTACCAATGGAGCGGAACTGAGCATTACCAATGATTACAGCACGCCGCCCGTTATGGTGGACACCGACGGCTCCCGCATCAACGACCTGCAGCCCGGCACCAGTATGACGGTGGAGCTGACGGGTACGGGCAACGGCTATACCGCCTCGGTGACAGTGACCAGGGTGAACGACGGGCAGCAGGTGACGCTGACGCCGGATCCCGGTGATCCCGGGCGGAAATTCACCTTTATCATGCCAGGGGACGACGTGAACGTGAATGTAACGTACCTGGCCAACGATGAGACAGGGAACTTCAACGCCACCCTCCACGTAGTGGATGGCGGCGACGCCGTCCGCAATACAGCTACTATGCAGGAAAAACTGCCGGACGGTACCGACCTGAACCCGCCGGCCGCCGTGGCGGGCCCGGCCACGTCCGCAGCTCCGGCTACAACTGTAGTCAAAAAGGGCGATCAAATCAAGGTGTTCATCCCCCATGACGCAGGCGGTGATCCGCTTTATAACACAGACTATGACGTTACCGTGACAGCGGTGACGACAACGGGCAGCAATGTCCAGGTGACGACAGATATCGCCAATGAGGAATACAGCCTTACCATGCCCGCCAGCGATGTGGACATTACAGTGACCTATGCCAAAGCGGTCACCTATAACGTCCAACTGGTGGTGGATGAGGATCAGAACGGCTTTGTGGATAATAAGGCGGAGCTGTACTTCTATGACGGCGAGGGGAATATTCATTCCGTTACCGCAGACCAGAAGACCCAGCCCCACGATCCTACCATGGGCGGCGCCCGGGACGGCCGGCAGATCAACGGCATCATTAGCCTTCACAAGGATACCAATCCCACACCGCCGCCCGCTATGGTGCCCGACTACCAGATCAAGAAGGTCACCCTGTTCTACAGCGATGGGGTCACGCCCCCGGTGGATCTGGACTTCCATCCCATCACCGCGGCGGAGATCGCCGCAGATCCCTATATGGCCAACGGAGAGTGGTATATCACCATGCCCGACGGCAGCCCGGTGGAGATGCCGGCGCAAGACATCACCATCAAGGTAGAGTTTGAAAAGATCGGCCTGTACAATGTGCAGCTGATCCTCAATGACGCCGACAGCGTGACAGGAAACACAGCTACACTGAAGGGAACGGACAGTGTGCTGGGGACGACCCCGTCCACCAATATGCCCACGGTGGACAACTTTGACATCCATTCCGGCAGCCATCTGGAGCTGGATATCCAGACCGCACCGGGCTATAAGGTGGCCAAGGTGGAGGCCCGGAACACCACCAACGGTGCGCTGGAGTCCCCCTCTGGCGGCAGCATCGCTTCCGGCCATCTGGAATACCGGATGCCCGCGGATAATTTGAAGATCACCGTATTCTATGAGCGGGAGGACAACAATCTTTACCGGGCCACCCTCCAGCTGACGCCCAACGTGCCCTCCGGAAGCAGCAATACGGCGGCCTGGGTGACCAAGGACGGCACGGCCTATGTCCCGCCGGTCTATCCCAGAGTGGAGAACTATTCCGGAACCGTTTTGGAAAGCGACATCCAGGTGGCTCCCGGCTGGCACATCTCCACGGTGGAGGTCATCTCGGAGACCGGCATTGCCAGCTATCCCTTCAGCATCACAGGCAACGGCTACAATAACGGCGCGGGCGGTACGGTGAAGCTGACCATGACCCAGCCCGCCGACCATGTGCTGGTGAAGATCCTCTTCGCCAACAATCCGCCCCCGGAGGAGCCCAAACGCCTGTTGGATCTGGCGGTGCGGGACGACGATAACAGGCCGGGGAACAAGGCCCAGCTGTGGGTCAACGGCAGCAACCTCTCGGGCGATGTGAGTGCCACGGGAGGCTACGGCATTTACAGCACCAACTCCGCCGCTATGGGCGATAAGATCCGCGTAACGATGGACTGCGAGCCGGGTTATTATATCTCCGATGTGACAGTGACCCCCGTGGGCGCCGGCGTGACGCCCGACTGGGTGTCCGACCGGGCAGTGGAGTTCACTATGCCCGCGGGCAACGCCACCGTTACGGTGACCTACAAGCCCATTGATCCGGAGAATCCGCCCACGCACAAGGTGACGCTGCATACCGATCCTGCCAGTCTGCCCGCGGGCAACAACGCGCGGATCGAGGATAACGCCGTCCACACTCCGGCGCTGCCTGCGCCGAACCAGGCCCTTCTGGATGGGGAGAGCATCGTCACCTACACCGGCGACAAGGTGACGGTGGATGTGACTACGGCTGTAAACAAGGTGGCGCTGGTCTATGCGATCCAGCCCGGCGGAATGTTGACGCTGACCCCGGTGGGAAGCGCAGTGGCAGGGGGAGCAATACCCGCCAATACATACGCCTCCTACACCTTCATCGCCCCCAATGCCGATGCAGACGTGTATGTGAAATACATGGATCCGGAGGATCTGGGGGACTATGTGGCCAGCCTCACCGTCATTGACGACGAGGGTGGTGCGAACGGCGCGGCGGGCAGCGCCACCCTGACCCGGTCTGGCAGCGGAAGCGGCTCTGTGACCGTGCAGGGCGCCGCCATGCCCGGCAATACAGATGTGATGACGGCCAACGCAGGGGACGGCATGGTGCTTACCGTGTCGCCCCAGAGCGGCTATTCTGTCAGCGTGGCCTATGTGACCCCCTCTGGGGCGGCCACGCTGCTCTGGAGCGGCACCCAGACGGCCAGCTTCGTCATGCCCAACAAGGACGTGGGCGTGGTGGTGCGCTTCCACAAGGGAGACGCCACAAAGTACACGGTGGATCTGAATGTCACCGGCCCCGACGGAGCGGGCGTGGCCAGCTTGGGCGCGGTGTCCACGGCGGGGATCTACTCTCAGCAGCACGAGGCGGGAGACGGGGTGGACTTCGCCATCACCGCCAACCCGGGCTACTATATCCAATCCGTGACGGTGACCCCGACGCCCCTGGGCGTTATCCCCAGCCTCTCCGGCACTGTGGGCAGCCAGAGCGGCGGCTTTACCATGCCCGCGGCCAACGTCCATGTGAATGTGGTCTTTGCAAAGGGCTATCCGGACACGGCGGAGTACGCCGCCACGCTAAAGGTCGTCGATCCCAGCGCCCCGTTGGGCGGCACGGCCCAGATGAAAAATACCGACCCGGCCCGGCTGGCTGCTACCAACCAGCTCAGCGGTGGCCAGCAGGAGACGCTGAAGGCCCGGGGCGGCGACGTGATGGAGGTGGAGATCGCCGCCAATCCCGGCTATGTGCCCACCATTACCATCAGGGACAATGCCGGAAATCCGGTGAACTATCAGTGGAGCGATGCCACCCACATTCGCTTTGATATGGCGAATGGGCCCACCCTGGTGGAGGTGCGCTTCGACAAGGGCGAGAAGAGGGAATATAACGTGACCCTCCATGTGGAGGGTCTGCCAGGCGACAACGCCAGCATTACAGTGACGCCTGCCGGCACGCCCACCACTACGGTGACGGTGCCCGCGGGGGCCTCCGTCGGCACGCCCAGCAGTATCCAGGCGCAGACGGGCTCCACCATTCAGGTGATCGCCAACGCCACGGCAACGCCCGCTGGATATGTCCAGTCGGTGGTGGTGATGCAGGGGGCCAACATGATCTCCATCACTCCGGTGGCCAACTACGACGCGGGCAGCTACACCGGCACCTTTACGGTGCCGGAGGGCGATGTGGACGTCTATGTGTACACCGGCGATACGGCGGGGCCGACCGAGCCCGAGTACCCGGTGATGCTCACTGCCACCGCCACGGACGGTTCTGCCATCGGCGTGGCCGGCGAGGCGTGGATCGCGCCCTCGGACGGCTCCACCGTGGATATGACCAACAAGTCCGCCAACGCCCAGAGCGAGGGCGCTTCGGTGTACTTCAGCGCCGTCGGGGGCGGACACTACCGGGTCCACGGCGCCCCTAACAGCGGATATGTGGTTTCCGCCATCCGCCTCACTCCGGCGGGCAGCGGACTTTCCACAGTTGTATCCTTCACCTGGATCGACGGGGAGACGGTGGAATTTGACATGCCCTTCCAGCCCATTGGCATCGAAGTGGAGTTCAAGCCCGCCGACGAAGTCCCCGATAGGCTGACGGCCCAGGTGGTGGTCAACGGCGATGGGAACGTGAACAACAAGGGCGAGATCTATGAGACCGCCAACGGCCCCACGGCGGGGCAGACCCTGATCGTCACCAGCAACGGGACGGACATCAGCGTGGATATCACGGTGGCCACCGGCTACGAGATCGAATTTGTGGAGCTGCGCTCCAACATCTTCGGTGTGAATAACCTGCCGCTGGTGAAGCCCGCCGACCAGAGCCAGACCATCTCCTTTACCATGCTGCCCGACGATGTGGTGGTATATGTGAAGATGAAGAAGGCCGCCGCCACCACCTTCACCGCCACACTGGAGATCGTGGACACCAGCAGCGCCTTTATCAACACTGCCAGCATGAGCGCCGGCAGCACCACGGTGACCGGACACGGCAAGCAGATCACCGGATTGGCGGACGGCGACCAGGTGAGTACGGTGCCCATCCCCAACGCCAGCGCCTGGAACAACAATGAGGTGCGGCTGGTGGCGGTGTTGGCCACCGATAAAAACGGTACCACGACCCTGGGGGGCGTGGTAAACGGCTCCACTACCCAGTATGACTACGCCATCCAGGGCTCTGATGTGACCATTACGGTGATCTATGCCGATTATACGGAGAAGCCGGAGGAGAAGACCTATGTGGCCAAGGTAGTGAAGGCCGATCCCACCGGCAACGACAGCAACACGGCCACCATCCAGAATACGGAAAATACCGCTCTGCCTCATGGAACCACCTGGACGCAGGCATGGCCCGGCCATGCCCTTCAGGTGAACGTGACGGCGGCCAGCGGCTATTATGCCGTCGTCACCGCCACCCGGGATGACACCGGGGCCAGTGTGCCGGTGATGCAGATCGGCTCGGCCGGAAATGTGACGGCCTATTTGAACCTGCCCAACGACGGCGGCGGAGCGTCCTCCGACGTGACGGTGAAGGTGGAGTATATCCAGGGTACGCCGCCGGCGGCCAGCCACAAGGCCACCATCGACTTGGTGAATCACAGCACCCTTGGCGGAAGCGGCTCGGCCACGATGACAGAGCGGAGCAACACCGCCAATACCAACACAGATACCAACGGCGCGGACAATGTGGGCGCCGATCTGCCTCAGAGCGTGGCGGAGGGCGCGCAGCTGGATATCACGACGATGTGCATGATGGCGCATGTGTCCCTCATTACGCTGACCAGCAACGGGGTCACCGTCACGCTCACCAAGGCGGACGGCGGCGCCGTGGCGGTCATGCCCAACGGCGATGCGGTGGTCAAGGTGTACATAGAGGACGACGACCCCACCCCGCGGCCCTACGATCCGGTTCAGGATCCCAGCGGGAACAGCTATATCGACGGTTATCTGAAGGCCAAGCGGGGCGACCAGGGGAGAGCCGTCATTGAGGTTCCCTATCTGTACAGCAGCGGTACCATCTATAATGCGCCCAACAGCGTGACCTATCACCTCTATGTGAAGGCCGGCTCGGAGTATGTGCGGCTCATCCCCGGGGTGGACTATGAGGTCACCGACGGCTATGAAGAATATGCCACGACCCCCATGGGCACCAGCACCGGCATCGGCACCAGATTCACCATCCGGGCACTGGAGGGCAATACCAGCCTTAGCGACTGGCTGGTCAACGGCGGAGTGATCTATATTACCGCCGCTCGTCCTGCGGCTCAGCCGGGAACCTGGAGCGAGAGCGATTACGTGGAAGTGGAGCTGCCCGCGGATCCTCTGCGGGGCAAGCACAAGGCCACGCTGCGGATCGTGGACTTCTCCTCCAAGACCGGAAACGGGGCTACCATGAGCGATGGCTACCGGACGGTAAGCGTAGACGGCGGGATCCTCGATGACCTGCTGGGCAGCGAGCTGATCAAGACCAGCGTCACCGTAGGCGAGGGCGCCGTTCTGGTGGGCGTCACTGTTACCGACTCTGTAGGCAGCCGGCCCCTGAGCCCGGACGGCGCGGGCCGCTATCCCTATGACATGACTGGCGAAGACATTGTCATCACCGTCTATTTCGACGATGACGGAACGTTGGATCCCGATGATCCCGAGCTTTATATTGCCAGCGTTCAGAAGGCGGGGCTTTCCGGTGTGGCGGGCAACGACGCCGACATCCACAACAGCACCCGCAACGACCTGCCCAGCGGTGTGATCTGGGCCGCGGGCTATGCCGGCAACGACATGTCCGTGGACGTGGATACCGCGCCGGGCTGCTACGCCATCGTGACCGCCTATACCGCCACGGACAATACGCCGCTGCCCGTGGTGCAGCTGGGTGCGGGCGATCCTGCTGCGGCAACGAGTTTCCAGGCGTTTGTGTCCATTCCCGACGGCTCCCTGATCAGTGGCGTAGCTGTGGCTCCTGACGATGTGCGGGTGGTGGTCACCTTCACGAAGGAGAAGCCGGACAACTATGAAAGCGCACTGACCCTGACCAATGTGGGAACAAATGGCCCCACCACAGTGACAGGGAACAGCGCTGAACTCCAGCCCAATGGCATGGCGGCGGTACTGAAAAACGAGGACGGTACCTGGCTGGTTCCGGACGGGACGAACCCGCCGGCCACGGCCTCCACTACGCTGGTGCCTGTGGGGACGACTTTGGAGCTGGCTACAACCTGCGACACCAACTACTATGTGGACAGCGTAGTGGTCACCATTGCCACCAGTCCCGCCGGGACGATGACGGTCACACTGGACGCCAACGGAGAGGTCGCCTTCCCCATGCCCCTGGGCGCCTCTGATGTGAAGGTGACCTGGAAGCAGGGCGCTCACACCCTTCGGCCCTACGATCCCACCCATGAGCCGCCCATCGCGGCCCCCGCCACCCAGCCTGGCTGGATCCTGGCGGAGCATACCCTGGATCAGAACGGCGACACCACCAACAATGGCCTGCGGATCACAGTGCCCACGCTCCACGAGGGCACCCCTGCCGATCCCTATTATAACGCGATCAATACGGTGGATCCTGACGATATCACCTATAAGCTCTATATCAAGGACAGCTACGGCGCTTACCATGCGCTCACCGGCACGGACATCTCCCGCACCCAGGTGACCATGGGAACCACCAACGTGGGCGCTATCACTTACAATACCGCGACCTTTGAGCTGACCTCTCTTCTGGCGGCCAGCACGCTCCATTATTACATCAAGCACGGTGGCGTGATCTATATCACGGCCACCGATACCGGCGCTTTTACGGGGACGGCCAAGGACGAGAGCTACTACACGGAGGTCGTCATCCCCGCCAACTATACCGCCACTATCCATGTGTCCCAGGGGACGGTGACGGGCAACAGCGCCAAGCTGAGCGATCCGGGCGGAAGGTCTGTCATCGCGCCGCCTGACCGCAGACTCACCGGCCTGGGCGGCACAGAGACTCTGACCACGATCCCCACAGCGGTCACCGGCAGCCACCTGGTCAGCGTCATTGCCACGACCGCCTCCGGCGGCTCCGTCCATCTCAATGCCACGGGCAGCAACTACGATTACACCATGGTGGGGGAGGACGTGGACATCTACGTGGTCTTCCAGGATGATGACGATCCCCTGGGCGATCTGTACACTGCCACGGTGGAGCGAGTGAACGACGACGGCAAGGCGGGGAATACAGCCTCTATCGTCAACGAGGATGTGTCCACGGTGCCCACCGGCACGATTTGGACAGGCGCCTATGAGGAGAATGTGGTTCGGGTGGATGTGACCACAGAGCCCGGCTATTATGCCACTGTCACCGCCTTCCTGACGGGGACGACCACACCGGTGCCGGTGGTTCAGTGGGCCACCCAGGGCTCCGCAGCCAATCCCGCCGAGGCCCACTTCACTATGCCGGCCCACGACGTGGACGTGACCGTCACGTACTCCACCGAGCCGCCGGAGCCCAATGAGCTGAAGCTGACGCTGGTGGATACCAACGGACGGCAGGGCAACAGCGCGACCCTGGAGGCTCCCAACAGCACCAACGCGGTGACCATTCTGGGCAACAGCGCGGTTTTGACCCAGTCTGTGCCCAACAGAGTCTCCGCTGGTACGCTGCTGACGCTGACTACAACGACCGCCACTGGCTACGCCATCAAGGAGGCGTACATGGAGGTGACCACCGCCGGGGGAACGGTGCGGGTGGCTATCCCGCTGACCAATGGGGCCGCTCTGCCCTTGCCGGTCATGCCTTTGGGCGAGGCAGAGGTATTTGTAGTCTATATGGAGGGGCACCAGACCCCGCGGCCTTACGACCCGGCCCACGCCCATGTCTACACCAGCAGCTATAACCACAATTCCACCGATGACCTGAGCAGTACCCACCAGGACGGCTGGATCCTGGCGCAGGCCACCGGCAGCGACAGCCTGCACATTACCGTGCCTGTGCTCCATGATATGTCTGGAGCAGGGGGCACGGATCAGCTGCATCACGCGGGTTACAATGACCCGCAGTTCCAGCCCAGCTACAAGCTGTACTGGCGGGACAGCCTGGGCTTCCATGAGTTCCAGCTGGGCTATGACATCGAGATCAGCAATGGCCAGTTTGTGGCGAACACCTACAGCGTTGGCGCCACGGTCTATAACGGATATGAATTCGATGTAGAGATAAAGAGCGCCACGGCACTGTGGGGTGGATACCACCTGGATCAGTATCTGAAAAACGGCGGCTCTATCTACATCACTGCTACCGGGTCTGACACCACGGCTCCTGACGTGGAGAGCGAGAAGACCGAAGTGGTGGTACCCAAGAATGACCACTTTACCGCGACGCTGCACATCCAGGATGTGAGCGGGTTGACAGGGAACGGGGTGACCATGAGCGAAGTGGGCGGCACCCAGGCGCCGGTGACGGTGGATCTGGGGCAGCTGACCGATCTGACGGCGGGCACCACGGTGCGCAC
>NZ_CALPCU010000004.1:0-123748 GCF_943193085.1 Vermiculatibacterium agrestimuris
CCGCAACCGCCCGCCGGGAACCAGGTCCCCGGGGGGCGTTTTTTCTTCCCCTTTCCGCGCTGCCGCGGCTCTTTTCAAGTTACCACAGGGTACGCAGCACCTTGGCCACCTCGCCCCGGGTCATAAAGGCCAGGGGCCGCAGGGTGCCGTCCTCATAGCCCCCCACCACCTTCTGACCCACCAGGGTCTTCACGTAGCTCAGGGCCCAATCGGGGATCAGCGCGGCGTCGGTGAATCCGTCCACCTCCGCCTCGGCCCGGCCCTTGCCCTGGGTGCGGCCCAGGATGGTCATAGCCTCGGCGCGGTTGATGGTGGCGTTGGGGTAGGCGTAGAGTCCCGTCTGCTCCAGACTGCCCTTCACGATGTCCTCGGCGTACATGGCCTTCACCGCCGGGACAGCCCACTCTGGGATCTGGGCGGCGTCCACAAAGGGAAGCTCCACATCCTCATACTCGCCCAGGTCAAGGCGCATCCACCGGGCCGCCATAGTGAAAAACTCCGCCCGGGTGATGTTCTCGCCGGGGTTATACCAGGTCTCCTCCCCCACAGGCACGCCGGTGGTGATGCCCTGCTGGTAGAGGTACTTGGCGTAGGGCAGGGCCCAGTGGTCGCTCATGTCCCCGAAGGGGTCGGGGCTGTCTCCCAGCAGCTCCCGGGTGCCCTGGCCCACATTGCCGCTGGCATCCACGGCGGTGACGGTGATCCGGTGGGTGGCCTCCCCGGCCTCCGGCAGGGTGGCCGTGAGGGTACCGGAGGCGGCGTTCCACTGGAAGTCCATCCCCCAGCCGTCATAGGTGAGCTTGATGTTGGCCTTGGAGAGGCCGCGGTCTACGTTGTCGCTGACCGAGGCGGTGAGCTTGCCGCCCTGAACGGTAAGGCTGACGGTGGGGGCGGTAAAGTCCTCCAGAGCCTCGTTGGCGGTGGTGAGCTGATCCAGCCACACCGTGCCCGCGGCCTTCTCGCCGCCGCCATAGATGAGGCGCAGGCCGCTGAGCTTCCGCGCCCCCTCCGGGATGGGCGTCAGCATGTGCTCCCAGTCTGTGAAGTCCAGCGTGCACACCGGGGCCAGGAGCTCCTCTCCACTGTCATCGGTGAAGGCGGCAAAGAGCGCACTGCCGGAGCCGTCGCCCTTCACCCACAGGCCCAGGTGGTTCTCCCCGGCGGAGAGGGTCAGCTCGGTGTCCACCCCGGCAGAGCCCGTGGCGTCCAGGACGTAGTCCAGCCGCAGACTGCGGCGGCCCGTGCGCACCTGGGCCAGATCGGTCTCCAGCGCGGCGGTGACGGTATCGGTGGAGGTAAAGCGGCTCTCCTCCCCCTCAAAGTCGATAAGCGGCAGGATGTGGCCCGCCACATTCACCGGCAGGACGGCCGTCCGCTCGCCGGCGGTGACCCGCAGCTCGCCGGAGGCGCTCTTCCCGGCGGCGGTGAAGAGGCCGTCGGCGGTGACGCTTCCCACCTCCGGGTCACATTCCCAGGTATAGCACTCGTCCCGGCTCAGCGGGGTCAGGCCCCGCCAGAGGGCGGAGGCGGTGAGGGAGATGGTCTCCCCCGGCTCCAGGGAGATGGCGCCCAAAACGCCGCCGGTGGCCTCATTGATGACCTGGATGCGGTCGGGGGTGGCCACGGTGGTCACATTGGCCTGACCGGTGAGGGCCCCGGACGTGGCGGTGATCGTGGTGGAGCCCGCCGCTCCGGCGGCGAAATGACCGTCGGCGGTGAGCACGCCGGGGCCGTCGGCGGTATAGACCGCCTCCCGGGGCGTTCCCTCCATGGCGTACCAGGCGGTGTCCAGATAGGCGGCGGAAAAGGCGGCGTCCATGCCGGACAGGAGCAGGGCATCGCCAGGGGTGAGCCAGAGGGCCCCCGGCTCCCCGGTGGGCTTGAGCTCGGTGGTGAGGAACAGGGCGGTGGAATTTTTCCGCTCCGCGCCGTCAGAGGGGCTGTTGACCACCGTCATGGCGCTCTGGGTGGGGGCGGTGACCCCCAGGGTGGTGGAGCCGCCCCCGTCCAGGCCCACCGCCTCCACACAGCCCAGCTCCAGAAGGCGCATGGCCACCTGGGTGCAGGTGGCTCCCACGCTCAGGCCGGGCTGCTTGCCGTCGATGGTATAGAAAATGACCGTGCCGTCCGCCTTCACACCCACTGCGGTGCGGGCGGTGCGCTCGGCGGAGAGGTTGGGGCCCAGCTGGCCGTTGTCCAGCAGGCGGTACATGGCCCCCAGGGCCTCTGTCGCCTCATTCCAGCGGGCGTCCGCACTGGTGACGTCGATGGTCACCTCGTCCCCCGTCTGGAGGGCCCGGAGCATGTTGAGGGTGCCCTCGTCGTCCTGGCCGTTCATGGTGAGGACGAAGGAGCCCTCCGGAATGGGATTGGCCCCGGCGGCCTCAGTGACGTAGTCCACCACACAATTGACCCGTCCGCCGATGCGCAGCTCCTTGGAGACCGTCAGCACCTGGCCGGAGGGGTTTTCCTCAGCGGGAACCGTCTCTCCCACCCCCTCCTCCACCGGGTGGAGGATCACGTCTACGCCGGGAGAGGTGTTCTGGGTGCTCTCCCCAAAGTCCTCTGTGAGCAGGGTCAGGCCGCCCCCGTCCACAGAGCGGATCTGACGCACTTTGTTCACCCCGCCGAAAACAGTGACCGGCATCCCGAAGAGGGTGGCGGTGATCTGAAGGTTTGGCGTGCCTACAAAGGCGGTGCCGTCGGCGCGAAAGCCCACGGCGGAATGGTAGGATGAGGAGGAGCGCAGGATTCCCCCGGTGACCACCAGCCCCAGGGGCTGACCGGTGGTGAGGACATAGAAGTCGCCGTTGGAGCCTTCCACCACCCGCTTGCCGGCGGCCTCCAGCTTCTGGGCCATGGCAGTGAGGGTGGCGCGCTGGAGCACATTGTCTCCGTATGCCACTGTGGGCGTGACCGCCTCATTGGGAAGGTAGGTCACATACCGCTCCGTGCGCAGGTCGGAATATGTATCGCTCCAGAACCAGCCGGTATGCAGGGCCGCGCCCTCCGACAGGGGCCGGCTGGCGGTGTGGAGGTCATGTCCCAGGGCGTCTGAGGCCAGGGCGGCCTGTCCCGTCAAAAGCGACAGGCACACACCCGCCGCGAAAAGTCTTTTCTTCCAGTGTCTCATGGTTCCTCCTATCAGCAGAAAGAAAGCGCACCAGGCTTGCCCCGGCACGCTTTCTATCATAGCATATTTCCCCGAATGTGTAAACGGCCGGGGGCCAAATGGGAAATTTTTCACTTCCCCCGCGGGGCTCTCTTCCCGGCCCCGTCCCCGTCTTATTTCTCCTTCAAAAACGTCCCCTCCGCCCGGAGCTTGGGCAGGGTGTTCTCCAGGGTGGCCGCCTCCTGAATGACCATCAGGTCGCCGATGAGCTGGTTGGAGATCAGAAAGCCCCTGGCCGTCAGGTGCCAGCGGCGATCCCGCTTGGCCGCCCAGCCCTGGCGCTCGTACTCCTCCAGCTTCTGCTCCAGGGGGTCGAAGTTCATGGAGAACTCCCGGCGGTACTCCCACTCCTCGATGCCCCGGACGGTGCGCAGGCGCAGCATCAGGTACTCGCCCCCCCGCTCCCGCCGGGGGATGAGTTCCGACTCGTCAATGACGCTCCCGCCGCCCAGGATGCCGCCCACATACTTGTCCAGATCCCGCACGAAGGAGTAGCGGCGGCCGCCAAAGTCGGAGTGGGCAGCGCTTCCAAAGCCCAGATAGGGCTTGCCCATCCAATATTTCAGGTTGTGCCGGGACTGGAAGCCTGGCTTGGCGAAATTGGAGATCTCATACTGGGGATAGCCCGCCGCCTCCAGCCGCTCCACCATCCACAGGTACATGTCGGCCTGAAGGTCGTCGTCAGGGAGGATCTCCCCCCGGGTGACCCGTCCGTCCAGGGCTGTGCCCGGCTCCACCTTCAGCCCGTAGCAGGACAGATGCTCCGGCTCCAGCGCCAGAGCGGCCTCTACGCTTTTTTGCCAGCTGGCCATGGTCTGGCCGGGCAGGCCGTAGATCAAGTCCAGGGAGAGGTTTTTGAACCGGGCCCGGCGGGCGTCGGAGACCGCCTGGGTCACCTGGGCAAAGTCGTGGAGCCGGTGGACGGCGTGGAGCTCTCCATCGCAGGCCGACTGCATCCCCAGGCTCAGCCGGTTCACTCCCGCCCGGCGGATGGCGGACAGGAGCTTTCGGTCGGCGCTTTCGGGGTTGGCCTCACAGGTGATCTCCGCATCCCGGGTCACCTCAAAGCGGCGCTTCACTTCCTTGATCAGCGCCGTCAGCCGCTTGCCTCCAAAGACGGTGGGGGTGCCCCCGCCGATATAGACCGTATCCACCTGCCAGCCCTTGGCCAGGGGCGCCGCCTCCCTGATATGGGCGGTAAGGGCCTTCAGATAGCCGTCCATAGCCCCCTCCCGGTCGGGGAGGGAGTAGAAATCGCAGTAATCGCACTTGGCCTTACAAAAGGGGATGTGGATATAGACGCCCAGTTTTTCACCCATGGAACAGCACCTCGCCCATCACAGTGAACTTTTCCTGCTCACATTATACTCTATTTCTCTCCATTTGCAAAGTTCCTTTTCTATCCCGCTCCCTTCGCATGTGCAATATGTATAATTTTTTCGCATAATTTTGGACATTTATTGTAATCTTGACAGCACTTTCTCTGCGTGTTACAATGTTTTATGCCGAATATGTTTCGGTCGGCGGTGCGTTTTGTTGTGTGGCGCAAAACCGCCAGATCAATGAGAAAGGAGGGAAAAGTATGGAAAGAACCGATCCCAGATACCACAACTTTGTCCAGATCCTCCATGAGGAGCTGATCCCCGCCATGGGCTGTACCGAGCCTATCTCGCTGGCCTATGGCGCCGCCAAGGCCCGGGAGGTGCTGGGCAAAGAGCCGGAAAAGGTGCTGGTGGAAGCCAGCGGCAATATCATCAAGAACGTCAAAAGCGTGGTGGTGCCCAACACCGGTGGACTCAAGGGCATTGAGGCCGCCGCGGCCGCGGGCATTGTCGCCGGACGCTCTGAAAAAGTCCTTGAGGTCATTGCCGAGGTCTCCGACGAGCAGAAAAAGGCCATCCGCGCCTACATGGACACCCATGAGATCAAGGTGCGTCCCGCCGAGGGCGATGTGGTATTCGACATCATCCTCACCATGACCGCCGGCAGCGACAGCGTCAAGCTGCGTATCAGCGACTACCACACCAACATCGTCCTCATTGAGAAGAACGGTGTGGTGCTCCAGTCCGCCGGAGAGACCACCGTCGCCGGAGACGCCCAGGGCCTTACCGACCACGGCTGTCTGTCGGTGGAGGCCATCGTGGACTTCATCGAGACCATGGATGTGGAAGACGTCCGTGAGATGGTGGAGCGTCAGATCGAGTACAACTACGCCATTGCCCAGGAGGGCATGACCCACGACTACGGCGCCAATGTGGGCAAAGTGCTGAAGAAGAACTATGGCGAGGACGTGAAGTTCCGCGCCCGGTACATGGCCGCCGCGGGCTCTGACGCCCGGATGAACGGCTGTGAGATGCCGGTTATCATCGTCTCCGGCAGCGGCAACCAGGGCATTACCGCCTCAGTTCCTGTCATCGAGTACGCCAAGGAGCTGAAGGTCTCCCAGGAGAAGATGCTCCGGGCCGTCACCCTCAGCGACCTGCTGGCTGTGCACATGAAGACGGGCATCGGCCGGCTGAGCGCCTACTGCGGCGCAGTCTGCGCCGGGTGCGCCGCCGGCGCGGCCATCGCCTGGCTCAACGGCGGCGGCCTGCGGGAGATCTCTCACACCCTGGTCAATGCCCTGGCCACCATCTCCGGCATGGTCTGCGACGGGGCCAAGGCCTCCTGCGCGGCCAAGATCGCCGCCTCGGTGGACGCCGGCATCATGGGCTGGCAGATGATCCTGGACGGTCAGCAGTTCTACGGCGGCGACGGCATCGTCACCAAGGGTGTGGAGAACACCATTGACAACGTGGGCCGTTTGGGCCGTGTGGGCATGCGGGAGACCGACCAGGAGATCCTGCGCATCATGACCGGCCAGCCCGATCCCCAGTGAGACTCTTTCCCCTGCACGGACGCTGAAAGTCGGATTTCAGCGCCCATACGCATGGGACAGCTTTGCCCCACGTATGCTGGGGAAGAGATCCTTTCCCCCGCGGCAGGAGCGCCGCGGGTCATTTAACATCTGGATCCAACTGGATCCAACATTCGACGGGAGGAAAATTTTTTATGGCTACTGAGAAGAAAGGCATGAGTCTGCCTCTAAAGCTCCTCATCGGCATCGTAGTCGGCATCCTTCTGGGTCTGTTTCTGCCTGAGCGCGTCATGACCATTGTGGTCACCCTGAAGTACGTGCTCAACCAGCTCATTATGTTCTGTGTGCCCCTGATCGTCATCGGCTTCATCGCCCCCTCCATCACCAAGATGGGCTCCAACGCCACCCGGATGCTGGTGGTGGCCATTATTGTGGCCTACGTCAGCACAGTCCTGGCCACGCTTATGAGCATGGTGGCCGGCTACATCCTGGTGCCCCATCTGCCCATCGCCTCCACCATGGAGGGGCTGAAGGAGCTGCCCGGCGTGGCCTTCCAGCTGGACATTCCCCAGATCATGCCCGTGATGAGCGCCCTGGTCTTCTCCGTCCTCATCGGCCTGGCCGCCGTATGGACGAAGGCCAAGACCATCACCGCGGTGCTCCAGGAGTTCCAGAACATCGTGCTGAGCGTGGTGAAGAAGATCGTTATTCCCATCCTGCCCTTCTTCATCGCCCTGACCTTCTGCGGCCTGAGCTACGACGGCACCATCACCAAGCAGTTCCCCGCCTTCCTGCTGGCCATCGTCATCGTCATGGCGGGCCACTACATCTGGATGGCTGTCCTCTACGGCTTCGCCGGCGCCTACTCCGGCCGGAACGCCATTGAGGTCGTCAAGCATTACGGGCCCGCCTACCTGACGGCTGTGGGCACCATGTCCTCCGCCGCCACCCTGGCTGTGGCCCTGGACTGCGCCCGGAAGAGCTCGGTTCTGCGCTCCGACATGGTGGAGTTCGGCATCCCCCTGTTTGCCAACATCCACCTGTGCGGCTCCGCCCTCACGGAGACCTTCTTCGTGATGATCGTCTCCAAGGTGCTCTACGGCCAGCTTCCCAATCCGGGCAGCATGATCCTGTTCATTCTGCTGCTGGGCATCTTCGCCATCGGCGCCCCCGGCGTCCCCGGCGGCACGGTGATGGCCTCCCTGGGCCTCATCACCGGCGTGCTGGGCTTCGACGGCGACGGCACCGCCCTGATGCTGGCCATCTTCGCCCTGCAGGACAGCTTCGGCACCGCCTGCAACGTCACTGGCGACGGCGCCCTGACCCTGATCCTCACCGGCTATGCCGAGAAACACGCTGTGAAGGAGCAGGCCATTTCTGTGGAGCTCTGATTTTCTCAGTTTATACACAACCACCGCAAAGCCGCCCGGCGATTCTTCGCCGGGCGGCTGTTTTATTGACTTCCCCGCCCAACTGTGGTAAATATGAGGAAACCCCCAAAAGAAAGGCAGGCGTCCCCCATGCGGTATCTGGAATTTCCCGTCACACCGGAAGAGGAAGGCAAACGGGTGGACGCCATTCTGCGGCGGCACGGGCTGTCCACCTCCGCCGTCCGCCGCGCCAAGCGCCGGGAGCACGGGCTTTTGGTGGATGGGGAGGACATCTACACCAGCTATCTCGTCCATCCCGGCCAGGTGGTGGCCATCCTGGCGGACGACAAAGCCCCCTCCGGCATCACCCCCAACGACGGGCCTGTGGAGATCCTCTATGAGGACGATGACCTGCTGGTGGTGGACAAACCGGCCGGTCTGGCGGTGCACCCTTGCGCCGGCAGCTGGGAGGATTCTCTGGGCGCCCGGCTGGTACACTATTATCAAACCATCGGCCTGGCCGCCGATTTCCACCCAGTCCACCGGCTGGACAAGGGTACCTCGGGGCTCATGGTGGTGGCCAAGCACCCTGCCGCCCAGCACGCCCTCACCGCCCAGCTCCACTCCGGAAGCTTTCTGCGGGAGTATCTGGCGGTGTGCGAGGGCTGCCCCTCCCCCCTCTCAGGGGTCATCGACGCTCCCCTGGGCCGGACTGACGACTCCTACATCCGCCAGCAGGTACGCCCCGACGGGAAGCGCGCCCGGACTCACTACGCGGTGGCAGATCGGGGCGCGCGGTTCTCCCTGGTGCGGCTGGTGCTGGAGACCGGCCGCACCCACCAGATCCGGGTCCACATGGCCTATGTGGGCCATCCCCTGGCCGGAGATTTCCTTTACGGCACCGAGGACGCCGACCTGATCCCCCGCCCCGCCCTCCACTCCGCTCAGCTTGAATTATGTCAACCATTCACCGGAGAAAAGCTGTCCTTCGCCTCTCCCCTCCCCACCGACATGGCCCGGCTCATGACTTTGTGAGCCGGGTCAAATTTTACTTTTTCCGCTACCGCTTCCCGCCGTAGGGAAAACCCATTTCCCCGCCCTTGCGCCATATTGACAAATTCCATAAAAGAAGGTAAATTTAACTTAGCTGCGACTGCCAAAAATTTTTACAAAGGGGAAATGTAATGTGAGAAAACGCGTTTTATCCACCCTGCTGGCCCTGACCATGGTCTTCGCCCTGGTTCCCGCCAGCCTCACCGCCCAGGCGGCCGAGGTCAAAGAGATCAACATTTTCGGCATCGGCGACTTCGGCGGCGCTCTGGACGACAGCGGCAAGCCCACCGGCAACCCCGGCGGCGCCCGTGTCGTTGGAGCCATGAAGGCTCTGACCGCTGAGGCCGCCAACCCCATCGTGGTCACCGGCGGCACCATCTACACCGGCTCCGCCATCTCCGAGACCAACCACGGCAAGCCGGTCAATGAGATGCTCAAGGCCATGGGCGTCCAGTACGCCAGCGTGGGCAACCACGATTTCGACTGGTCCAACATCGACACCCGGGACGAGGTCTTCAACACCTGGCAGACCGAAGGCGGCTTTACCTTCCTCAACGCCAACGTCTACTACACCCAGGGGGACAAGGCCGGTCAGCGGGTCTTTACCCCCTATGCCACCCAGACCGTAGACGGGGTCAAGATCGGCTTCTTCGGCGTCATCGGCGAGGACAATATGTCCGCCATCTCCGCTCTGAACACCGAGGGCATCGAGTTCCGCCCCGCCACCGAAGCGGGCATTGAGATGGCCAAGCTGCTCCGCAGCGAGGAGAAGTGCGACGTGGTCATCGCGCTGGCCCACGTGGCCAGTGTCCAGGACGCCCCCTATGACCTGGACGCCACCGTCAATGGCGGCATCGGCCCCTTTATTGAGGCTGTCAACGCCGCCTGTAAGGAGGCCGGCGTGAAGGGCCTGGACGGCGTTATGGGCAGCCAGACCACCGCCCCCTGCCTGGCCGTCATTGACGGCACGGCCGTGGTCAAGGCCCAGAACTACGGCAGGTTCATCGACCAGCTCAATATCAAGGTGGAGGGCGACAAGGTCACCGTCACCCCCTCTCTCCATCCTCTGACCCAGATCACCATGAAGGACGGAGAGGAGACGGTCTCCCTCTTCGGCACCGACGAGACCACCCGGGAGAGCCAGCCCGAGGACGCCGCCTTCAAGGCCGTCTATGACGAGTATAACGACATCCTCACCATACTCATGGACGCCCCCCGGGGCACTGCCGACGCCCACTTCAGCTATGCCGAGGGGGAGGATCGCTTCAACTATCAGAAGTGGTATCTCCGCCAGAATTGGTACTATGTCAACGAGGTCTACGGTGAGCCCATCGTGGCCTACTTCCAGAACACCGGCGGCATCCGCAACATCGGCGAGACCGTGGTGGAGCCCGGCGACGAGCTGGCCCTGCGGCTTCTCTACACCGTGGCCCCCTTTGATAACTACATCGTCACCATGGACATGACCGGCAAGGACATCAAGACCCTTCTCGCCGGCGAGAGCCAGTATGGCAAGTACACCAGCCTCATGCAGTACGGCCTGGACGTGACCTACGCCGCCGGCGAGTTTGAGGCCAACGGCGAGGTGGAGAGCGTCAAGCTCAACGGCCAGGAGCTGGAGGACGAGGCGGTCTATCACATCGCCTGCAACACCTTCCTCTACCCCGGCCCCGGCGACAGCATGGACTTCTCCGCCGGTCAGAACGCCAAGAACATCAACGTCATCAACCGCAACGCCGTGCTGGGCGCCCTGCTCCACCAGAGCGCCGCGGTGAAGGACGACGCCTTCGCCGTGACCTATGACACCGCCACCGTGGGCGCCGTTACCGTCCCCACCTACAACGCCAAGGCCACCGTGACCTTCGCTGACAGCGAGCAGGCCCTCTCCGTGGGCCGCAACGAGGTGAAGGTCACCGTCACCTCCCCCTACACCGACCCCTACGCCACCCCCGCCGAGGTGAGCAATGACTGCACCGTCGCCGTCATCCGGGAGTACGCCGACCAGGACGTCATTCCCGCCGACGTGGTCGACGCCGTCACCCCCCTCACCGTGAAGGGTATCTTCCAGGGCAACGACGAGGGCAAGTTCAACGCCGGCGACACCCTGACCATGGATCAGATGTCCGTCATCCTGGCCCGGGCCTGCGGGGCCGACCTGACAAACGTGGACACCACCCTCGTCCACGGCGAGGTGGCCGACTGGGCCGCCCCCAGCGTGGCTTGGCTCATTGAGAACATCTGGCCCGACATGTGCGAGCCCGAGTATGACGAGGCGGGCAACATCACCGGCTACGGCGCCTATCTGGGCTTCGCCGTCTATGGCGCCGAGGGCCTGACCAACGAGCTGGCCGCCCTGGCCCAGTACCTGGGTGCGGAGATCGACGCCGCCGCCCTGGTGGAGAGCGCTGGGCTGGAGCCCAACGCCAACATCACCCGGGGCCAGGTGGCCGTCATCCTGGCTCAGCTGCTGGACGCGTAAGCCGTACCCCTTGCCTATAAAAAAAGGCCGCCCTTCCCACCGGGAAGGGCGGCCTCTTTTTCCTTTTCACTCTTCAGGGCTCATAAGGGCCTTGGCCGCTTTCGCCTCATCTCTGGCCCGGTAGTCGGCCTCCTTGGCCTCAATGCTCTCCGCCGTCTTGGCCGGCAGCGTGGACAGATAGGCTTGGATCCCCTTGGCCGTCCCCTGGGCCAGCTTCTCCTGATAGGCCGGATCCACCAGCTTCACCAGCTCCTCATGGCAGGACATGAATCCGGTCTCCAGCAGGGCGGCGGGCATGTAGGTCTCCCGCAGCACCACGTAATCGTTGGTGAGCAGGCCCCGGTCGATGGAGCCCGCTGCGGCGCACACCGCCGACTGGATCATTCCCGCCAGCCGCTCCCCCTCCTTGCTGCCGGGATAGGAGTAGGTAAAGGTGCCCTGGAAGGCCCGGTTGGTGACACTGGCGTTGGCGTGGATGGAGACGAAGATGTCCCCCCGCACCGCGTTGGCGATGTCACAGCGGTCATAGAGATCCATGTACTCGTCCCCAGTCCGGGTAAAGACCACATTGTAGCCCTTCTCCCGCAGCAGCTGCCCCACCCGCAGGGTGATGGGCAGGGTGAGGTCCTTTTCCATGACCTCCTCATAGACGGCCCCGGAGGCGCTGCCCCCATGGCCCGCGTCCAGAACCACGGTAAAGGCCATGGCGTCCTCCGGCTCCTCCACCGACACCGGGGGCCGGCCCGTCTCCGAGGGGAAGGTCTGGATGATAATGGACTGCCGCTGCCTGTCCGTCATGATGAGCAGGTTTTCCTCCATGGAACAGCCCTTGGCCAGATCCAGCACCACCCGGGTAGTGCCGGCCCAGTCGGGATAAAGGTCTGTGCCGTGCTGGGCATAGCGCACCCGCTCCACCGTGGGATTCTCCGGCGCCATACTGCCGTCCTTCCCCGTGCCGATGACAAAGCCCTGCAAGTCGATGGCCACCCGGTCGCCCAAATCAACGATGGTGTACCGGGGTTCCCGGTTCAGCCGCAGGGTGATGCTCTGGGCGTTGTCGTCGCTCTCCACGCGCAGGAGCAGTCCGTCGGCGGCCTTGGGCCCCTCCGGCTCCGGTATGAGCCAGGGCGCGGTGATGGAGGCAGCAAAGTCGGCATTGCTCCAGTCCACCTGGGCGTGGAGCTGCTCGGAGACAAACCGCAGGGGCACCAGCGTCCGCTCCACCCCGTCATACTTGGCCACGCAGGCCGGCACAGCGCCGGGCAGAGCCACGCTCTGGCCGTTGACCACCGCTGTGGCGGAGCCCAGGGTGAGTACGATGGTGTCCGCATCGTTGAAGATGACCACCTGGCGGGTCTCCTTCATCCACAGCACCGTGGCCCCCAGCGCCTCGGCAACAGGCCGCACGGGCACCAGCGTGCGGCCGTCCCAGCCGTTCACCGTGCGGATGACCCCCGGCACATCCAGCTCCAGCGCCTCGCCGTTAAGGCTGACCGCCACCCGGCGTGCCTGGGCGGGCTCCTCATAGCGGCCCAGGGCCTCGTCGTGGAACTGAACGGATATGTAGTTGGCCTCTTTGGCGGCCCGGACGGGCCCGGCCCCTGCCATCAGCAGGACAAGGGCGCAGAAAAAAGCGAGATATCTTTTCATGGATAAACTCCTTGCGGTTGCGGCAGTTTTCCCTCCCATTCTACCCCATCCCCGCCTCGCCGTCAATAAAACAGCCGGAATTTAGTTTACATAATTTTTACCAGCTTTGGAATCACCGCCCTTGTTTTTTTCCTGCTTCTGTGGTATGATGAAAAAACAGGAAAGGGAGGCGTGTACATGAAGATCCAGGAATCGGGCGAGGACTATCTGGAGGCCATTCTGGCGCTCAAGCAGGAGACCGGGCTTGTCCACGCCATCGACGTAGCCCACCGCTTGGGTTTTTCCAAGCCCAGCGTCAGCCGGGCCATGAAGCTGCTCCGGGAGGACGGGGAGATCACCGTGGACGCCGACGGCGCCATTGAGCTGACCGACAAGGGCCGGGAGATCGCCGAGCGCATCTACGAGCGGCACCGTCTGCTCACCCTCTGGTTTACCGAGCTTGGCGTCAGCGAAGCCCAGGCCGCCGTGGACGCCTGCCGGGTGGAGCACGACGTCAGCGCCGAGACCTTCCAGAGGCTGAAGGAGCACTTTTCCGCCTTGTGAGCCTCTTCCCAAAAAAGTGCCGAAAAAGGGCTTGACAAAAATAGGGCGGCTATGGTAACATATCTCTTGCGCTGAACGGCGCAATAGAACGCACGAGTGGTGGAATTGGTAGACTCGCCGGCTTCAGGTGCCGGTGTTCGCAAGGACGTGTGGGTTCGAGTCCCACCTCGTGCACCAAAACAGGAAACCCCGGAACCGTAAAGGTTCCGGGGTTTTTATTCTGTCTGCACCGGACAGCAACTGCCCGGCGGCGAAAATCGACCGGTTTCAAAACTTCTTTACATTTTTTGCCGTCGGTGTATAATAATATCCAACAGAAGGTGTGAGGCGATCGTGTATGAAGGGCTTGGAGAAGTATAAAACCTCCCTGATCGGGATGGGCTGCTTGATCGGAGGCGACATTCTCGCCCTGATCCTATACCTCTGCTGCCTGTATGCCCAGGGGAACGGCGGCGGAGGAGTGGCGCTGGAGATCATCGCAAATATTTTGATCGTTTTGATCTCCGTGCTGTCCACCTCCATCATCTCCGTGCCGCTGATTGAGGTGCGGGGAAAAAACACGCTGTGCCAGCAGCTGCTGACCGGCGATGTGCTGCGCACGCCCCAGCTTTTCGACTCCCTGACCGACGAGCAGAAGGGAGATGTGCTGCAGACCCTGGAGTCCGCCGTGTATTTTGATTCTGACCCCGCAAAGGGGGATATGTACGCCAGTATCCGCAGGAAAATAAACAACCAGTCCCTGAAAGCGGACTACTACTTCACCTCCTGCGAATATAGTGTACGGTGCTCCGTTGAGGGAGATTTCATTCGAAAGACCATTTTGAAGAAAACCAGCATCCTGTCCTACAAGCCCATGACCCTTTCCGATTTTCCCCTGTGCATCACCTCTTTTCCCGAGATCGAAAATCAGGACTTTCTGCAGGTCTCTCTTCTGAAGGTAAACGGCCGGGACTGCAGTCTGGAGGACGACATCCGCTCGGAAAAAACCAAGCTCACCGATCCGCTGCCCAAAAAAAGCGGATATACCGCGACCATGAAGCATTTGTACGCCCGCACCCTCTCCCTGACTCCCACAAAGCCGGCTGTGGTGGAGGTGGAATACACCACCGTCGTGCCCAAAAACGACAAATCCTACATCTGCCGGGTCAGCGCCCCCTGCCGGAAATTCAAATTCCATTTCGATATGGATGGGGAAAACAAGGATCAATACCGGGTCGCCCTGAGCGCCTTCGGCTTTATTGACGACGGAAATTCCTCCTTTAATCATCACGACGACGCCCCCTCCGCCTCCATCGAGCTCAACGACTGGATCTTTACCCAGGACGGCGTAGCGGTCACCATTCTCGAAAAAAGTTTGGTTCCCGCCGGGGTGCAGTAGAATTTTCTTGACAATGGGCATAATATGATTTAGAATTTAACCAGAAAGGAGTGTTTGAGATGGTCAAGCTCCATAGAAATATGTACGAGGAGGATTGGATCTGATCCTCTCCTCTGTATAAACGGGATCACATGGGCAGCGTGGCTTACACGCTGCCCATTTATTTTGTCCGGAAGCGCGCCGCCGGCCTTTCATTGCGGCGTCCGGGCAAAAAAAGAGGCCGGGGAGTCCAGCTCCCCGGCCTCTTTTTTTCACTCTACCTCCGGAAGTCCCGCCATGCTGGTCAACAGGGACAGGATCCCCGCCACCGCCGAGGCGCTGACCACCGCCGGCCAGTTGACCTCCCCCATGACCGCCGCTGTGCCGATGGTCGCGGCGGCGGTTTGGGCCACCGTTTTCACCGCCCGGACGCCCGCCGCCCGGAACCACGCTTTCCAATATTGATCCATCCTGTTCCCCTCCATCTATTTATGGTCGTCCTCCAAATTGGCAAGACGGCGGTTCACCGCCTTGATCTGCTCCTCCAGAACCGGCACCCGCTGGGCAAAGTTGTTGTGCGCTCGCACCTCCCTCGTCAGCTCCTCCAGCTTGGTATCGGTGACGGCCTGGGCTCTGCTGTTGGCAATGAGCACCCCCGCCAGGGTCATCGAGCCTGTGATGACCGCCGCAATGACAGCTTCCATCGCCCCGGCCCCCTCACGCTCTTCCGCCGGGGCCGCCAAAAAGCCCCAGCCTGTCCATCCATACCAGGGGCTGGAGGTTCTGCTCCCAGACCCCCGCCGCTCCGGTCTCATCCATTTTGATCACCCCGTTATTGATGGCCCTGGTCGCCGCCGCCTGGGCCCAGGCCGGCATCTCCGCCACATACCTGTAGATCTTCATATTTTCTTCCTCCGTCTCCCGCCGGGCCGCCCCGGCGGCATAGTCGGGGCAGCAGTAGCCCCGGATGTACCTGCCGTCCACCCGCATCTCCCGCAGCCCCACCCGGCTGTCCGAGCCCATGTTTCCCTCCATCACACAGATGGTCTCTCCCACGGTATCCACCACCATGCCCACATGGTTGGGCGCCTTGGCACAGTCTCCCCTGCCGTCGTCGTCCCAGGCGTAGAGCATCAGGTCGCCGACCTGGGGGCGGTAGGCGTCGTCCTCCACCCACCGGCCCAGGGCCTTGTAGCGCTTGATGAGCTCTCCGCAGGAGCACTCCGGGGGCATGATGTCCGTCAGCCCCGCCGCAATGCCTGCCGCCGACACCGCGGCGGCGCACCAGTCCATGGTATAGCTCATCCGCACGCCCCGGGGCAGGGGCCTGTGGGAGTTGTAGACGTCGATGATGTGCCGGTGCCTGTCGTCCCCCTTTTTGGCCCCCTGCCACTGGCAGAGGATGTCCGCCACGCTATGGCGCAGTTCCTTTTCCGTCATTTCTTCCCCTCCTTTTTCTTTTGTGGACTCTATTTTCTCTCTCCCCGCCCCCGCCGCTTTGACGATTCGATACATCCAAGCTCCGCAAAAATCGGATAAATTCATTTTTACATTCCGGGAAATTAGGCGTATAATGAGAGGGTATTTCCCTTAAGGAGGCGAATCCATGTCCCATTGGAGCCAAGACGCTGTCTTTTATCACATCTATCCCCTGGGCTTTGCCGGAGCCCCGGAGTATAATACCGAGCCCGCCCCCGTTCCCCGGCTGGACAAGCTCTCCGACTGGATCCCCCACCTGAAGGAGCTGGGGGTCAACGCCCTCTATCTGGGCCCCCTGTTCCACTCCTCCCGGCACGGCTACGACACCCGGGACTATTACCAGGTGGATTGGCGCCTGGGGGACAACGACTCCTTCGCCAGGCTCTGCGACGAGCTCCACCAAAACGGCATCCGGGTCATTCTGGACGGGGTGTTCAACCATGTGGGGCGGGAGTTCTGGGCCTTCAGGGACGTGCAGGAGCACGGCCAGAGCTCTCCCTACTGCTCCTGGTTCCACGACCTGAACTTCGGCGGCCCCAGTCCCATGGGCGACCCTTTCTGGTACACCGGCTGGCAGGGACACTATGAGCTGGTGAAGCTGAACCTGCGCAACCCGGCGGTGGTGGAGCACCTGCTGGGGGCGGTGGGCATGTGGATGGATGCCTTCCACATCGACGGCCTGCGCCTGGACGCCGCTGACTGCGTGGACATGGACTTTTTCCGCACCCTGCGCGCCTTTGTCAAGGGCCGGGATCCCGGCTTTTGGCTCATGGGAGAGATCATCCACGGTGACTACGCCCGTTGGGCCAACCCGGACACGCTGGACTCGGTGACCAACTACGAGTGCTGGAAGGGTCTGTGGTCGGCCCACAACAGCAAGAACTATTTCGAGATCGCCCACTCCCTGAACCGCCAGTTCGGCCCCGGCGGCATCTACCAGAGCCTGTGCCTGTATAACTTCACGGAAAACCACGACGTAGACCGCTTGGCCTCTACGCTGAGCGATCCCGCCCACCTGAACAACCTCTACTCCCTGCTCTACACCATGCCCGGCGCCCCCTCCCTCTACTATGGCGGCGAGTGGGCGCTGGAGGGCAAAAAGCAAAACGGCAGCGACGCCCCTCTGCGCCCCTGCCTGGAGCTTTCCGAGATGCTGGAGCGGGATCAAAGCCTGTGCGCCCACCTGGCCAAGCTCTCCGCCATCCGCGCCGCCTTCCCCGCCCTGCGCTATGGCGGCTATGAGAACGTGGTCATCAAAAACGAGCAGCTGGTTTTTAGACGGGCCACCGGCGAGCAGCGGGTCTATGTCCTGCTCAACCTGTCCCATGACGCGTTTTCTCTGGAATTTCCCCACTCGGAGCCGGTGCTCCAGGACGTTTTGAACGGCGACGCCATCTACAACAACGACGGTGGCCGCACCTGGCTCACCCTCCCCCCCTGCTCGGCCAAAATCTTGGTGGGGGCTCCCGATAAATTCACATGGAGTTGATACGATGCATAACGAACTGACCCGCAAGGACATCGCGCTGATGAAAAAGGAGCTGGACGAGCGGCGCATCGTCCTGCGGCCCAAGCTGCTGGAGGCCGTCAAGGTGGCCCGGGCCTTCGGCGATCTGAGCGAAAATTTTGAGTATAAGGCGGCCAAGCAGGAAAAAAACCGGAACGAGAGCCGCATCCGCTACCTGGAGAATATGATCCGCACTGCCCACATCGTGGACGAGCGCCCCAAGGGGGATGGCGTGGCCCTCTACGACAAGGTCACCGTCTTTCTCCCGGAGGACAACGAGACCGAGGAGTTCCAGATCGTCACCACCATGCGCAAAGATCCCCTCCACGGCCTGATCAGTCTGGAATCTCCGGTGGGCAAGGCCCTCATGGGGAAAAAGCTGGGGGATGTCGTCCACATCCAGGTGGACGAGACCTACGGCTATGACATGGTCATCCGGGCCATTGAAAAGGGCCAAAATGACGGGGATATCCCCCTGAATACATACTAAAGCGAAAAGGAGGCATATCCATGGCCGAATTGTTCCTCCCTGTCCTGTCCCACTTCCTCAACGGCAATCCCTGGACGGCCAGTGACGGCCGCCTGCGTTACCGGGTAGTGCCCTCCCTGGCTCAGGAGGAGGCCGACTGTATTCTCACCGCCCAGGTGTGGGAGGGCCCCTGGGCCTACGAATTTTCCCAGATCGAGGAGGAGAAGATCTTCCCCCTGTCCGAGGCAGGGCTCAAGGTCTTGCGCCAATGGCTGGGGGATTGGCGGGAGATCATCACCCAGCGGCCCCACCGCACCATGGCCGAAGACTTCGAGCGCCGGGTCAGCGACGAGACCGACCACGTGGACGGCCCAGAAAAAACCTGATAAAAAGAGAGGCTGGCAGCTTGCGCCGGCCTCTCTTTTTCCCATTCCGGACAATCTGCCCTTGACCTTTCCTTCGGATGGTTGTATAATTTACACAAATCAGGGCGGTAGTTTTTTCCTCTTTGTGTACATTTTATGATTTCCTGATTTTGGAAATTTTTCTTCTGTCTATTTTTACCAAATCCCAACGGGAGGTCATTTTATGCCAATGAACACCCAAGATACCGGCCATCCGGCCTTAGCCCGCTTCCTCCAGGGCGGCGAGACCCACCTCCAGGATTTTCTGGGCGCCCATCCCGCCGTCCAGGGCGGCACAGAGGGTTACCGCTTCCGGGTGTGGGCGCCCCACGCCAAGGAAGTCCACCTCATGGGTGACTTCAACGGCTGGCAGGAGGCCCAGTGTCCCCTGGCGCCCATCGGCGGCGGAGTCTGGGAGGTCTTTGTCCCCGGTCTGAAACGCTACGACACCTATAAGTTCGCCGTCCACACCCACGACGGCCGGGTGCTGGCCAAGTCCGACCCCTTCGCCTTCCACGCCGAAACCCGGCCGGGCAACGGCTCCAAGCTCTACGACCTGGCGGGCTATACGTGGGGCGACGACAAGTGGATGGAGTACCGCAAGACCCATCCGGTCTACACCAACCCCCTCAATATCTACGAGATCCACCTGGGCTCCTGGCGGCGCACCGGGGAAGACGAGTTCCTCTCCTACCGGGATATGGCCCAGTATCTCATCCCCTACGTCAAGGAGATGGGCTTCACCCACATCGAGGTCATGCCCCTCACCGAGCATCCCCTGGACGCCTCCTGGGGCTATCAGTGTACCGGCTACTTTGCCGCCACCAGCCGCTTTGGCGTGCCCCACGACCTGATGTGGCTCATCGACCAGTGCCACCAGGCGGGCATCGGCGTCATTCTGGACTGGGTGCCCTCCCACTTCCCCCGGGACGGCTTCGGCCTGTACCACTTTGACGGGGAGCCCTGCTACGAGTACGCCGATCCCCGGAAGGGAGAGCACAAGGAATGGGGCACCATGGTCTTTGACTACGGCCGCAACGAGGTGCGCTCCTTCCTCACCTCTTCCGCCCTGTTCTGGCTGGAGCAGTACCACGTGGACGGCCTGCGGGTAGACGCAGTGGCCTCCATGCTCTATCTGGACTACAACCGTCAGGGGGGCGAGTGGATCCCCAACGTCCACGGCGGCCACGAGAACCTGGAGGCGGTGAGTTTCCTCCAGCACCTGAACACCATGATCTTTTCCGCCCATCCCGACGTGCTGATGATCGCCGAGGAGTCCACCGCCTGGCCCCTGGTCACCGCCCCGGTGAGCGAGGGGGGACTGGGCTTCAACCTGAAGTGGAACATGGGCTGGATGAATGACATCCAGCACTATATCAAGCTGGATCCCTACTTCCGGCAGTACAACCACAAGGACATCACCTTCTCCTTTATGTACGCCTTCTCGGAGAACTTCGTGCTCCCCCTCTCCCACGACGAGGTAGTACATATGAAGGGCTCCCTGCTCAACAAGATGCCCGGAGACGACCCCCTGCGCTATGCCGGCGTGCGGGCCTTCTACACCTATATGCTCACCCATCCAGGCAAAAAGCTGCTGATGATGGGCAGCGAGTTCGGCCAGTGGAACGAGTGGCACTTCGAGCACTCTCTGGACTGGCACCTGCTGGAGCAGGAGGACGAGAGCGGAGACGGCGAGCGTCACCGCCGGCTCAGGGCCTTCGTCCAGGCGGCCAACGAGCTGTACCTGGCCCACCCCGAGCTCTGGGAGCAGGACTTTGACTGGAAGGGCTTCCAATGGCTGGAGGCGGACGACGCCCAGGCCAACACCGCCGCCTTCCTGCGCTGGAGCACCAAGGGGGAGTTCCTGGTGGTGGCGTGCAACTTCTCCCCCATCCACCGCAAGGGCTACCGGGTGGGCGTTCCTGTGGCGGGGAAATATCAGTGCCTGCTCAACTCCGACGCCGAGGAGTTCGGCGGCGGGGGCCTGGGCGACAAGGCCCTGGTCTCCTCCCAGGCCGTTGCCTGCCACGGGCAGGAGCAGTCCATGGAGATCGACCTGCCCCCCATGTCCGGGGTGATCTACCGCTGCGCCAAACGCAGCCCCGCCCCGCGGAAAAAGGCCCCGACGGGAACGGCGGCCAAAAAGCCGGGCGGCAAGGCCGGCAGGAAGGCCGCGAAGAAAACGGCCAAATGACTGTGTGAAAACCACGCGGACGACAGCGCGTGATTTTTGGGCACCATCAACAACGAGGTGATAAAATGAAAAAGGAATGTGTAGCCATGCTCTTAGCCGGTGGTCAGGGCAGCCGGCTCAAGGCCCTCACCAGCAAAGTGGCCAAGCCGGCCGTCCCCTTCGGCGGAAAGTACCGCATCATCGACTTCCCTCTCAGCAACTGTGTCAACTCCGGCATCGACACGGTGGGTGTGCTCACCCAGTATAAGCCCCTGGAGCTCAACGCCTACATCGGCAGCGGCCAGCCCTGGGATCTGGACGTGATGGACGGCGGCGTCCACATCCTGCCCCCCTATGTCCAGGAGGACGAGAAGGGCACCTGGTACAAGGGCACCGCCAACGCCATCTATCAGAACCTGAGCTTTCTGGAGCAGTATGACCCGGAGTACGTGCTCATTCTCTCCGGCGACCACATCTACAAGATGGACTACTCCAAGATGCTGGAGCATCACAAGGCCACCAATGCCGCCTGCACCATCTCGGTGATGGAGGTGCCCCTGGAGGAGGCCAGCCGCTTCGGCATCATGAATGTGGACGAGAACGACAAGATCTATGAGTTTGAGGAAAAGCCCAAAAAGCCCAAGAGCAACCTGGCCTCCATGGGCATTTACATCTTCACCTGGAGCAAGCTGCGGGACTACCTTATCGCCGACGAGAAGGACGAGAAGAGCTCCAACGACTTCGGCAAGAACATCATCCCCGCCATGCTGGGTTCCGGAGAGACTATGAGCGCCTACCGCTTTACCGGCTACTGGAAGGATGTGGGCACCATCGACTCCCTCTGGGACGCCAACATGGATCTGCTCTCCCCCATCCAGTCCGGCTTCGACCTCTATGATCCCGACTGGCCTATTTACGCCCGCACCTCGGTGCGGCCCCCCCAATTCATCGGCGCCACCGGCAGCCTGACCCACTCCATCGCCACCAGCGGCGACGAGATCTCCGGCACAGTGGATAACTCGGTGCTGTTCCACTCTGTCACCGTGGAGGAGGGCGCCACCGTGCGCTACTCCATCCTCATGCCCGGCGCGGTGGTGAAGAAGGGCGCGGTGGTGGAATACGCCATCGTGGCCGAGCGCTCCACCATCGGCCAGGGGGCCCATGTGGGCGCCGACAAATCCGGCAGCGAGGACTGGGGCATCGCCGTGGTGGCCCAGGACATTACAGTGGGTGACGGCGCGGTGGTAGAGCCCGCCGCCATGATCACCAGAAACATCAAGGGGGTGAAGGCATGAACGACCTTCATGGGATCATTTTCGCCTACCGGGAGAACCCCGACCTGCGGGAGCTGGTCCAGCTGAGAAACACCTGCTCCATCCCCTTTGGTGGTCGCTACCGCCTGGTGGATTTCGCCCTTTCCAATATGGTCAACGCCGGCATCGACGATGTGGGCCTTATCGTGTACACCTCCTACCAGTCCCTCCTTGACCACGTGGGCTCCGGCAAGGACTGGGATCTGGCCCGGAAGCGGGGCGGTCTTCGGATCCTGCCCCCCTTCAGCTTCTCCGGCAAGCACGGCGGCCGTTACCGGGGCCGCATGGACGCTCTGGCCGGCGTGTATTCCTACCTGAAGACCATCCGCCAGGACTACGTGGTGCTGGCCTCCGGCGACCTGGCGGCCAACCTGCCCATTGCCGAGGCCTTTGAGCAGCATATCAAGTCCGGGGCGGACATCACCGCCATCTGCTCCGGCACCACCTATACCGACCCCAAGCTGTGCAACTACTTCTCCGTGGACGGCCAGGGCAGGATCACCGATGTGGCCGCCTCCCCCACCCAGGTGAAGGGCGATGTGGCCTCTCTGGAGGTCTACATCCTGTCCAAGTCCCTGCTGATGAGCCTGGTGGATCAGTGCGCCGCCCACGATGTGCCCTCCTTCAGCCAGGGGGTGCTCCTGGCCAGCCTGGGCAAGCTGGATATGCGGGTCTTCCGCTTTGACGGCTACATCGCCCGGGTCACCAGCGTGGCGGGCTACTTCCAGCAGAACATGGCTCTGCTGGATCCCGGCATCCGCGCCAACCTGTTCCGCACCGACCGGCCCGTCAAAACCAAGGATCAGTCCAATCCCTCCACCTACTATGGCCCCGAATCCAAGAGCGTCAACTCTCTCATCTCCGACGGCTGCCGCATCGAGGGCACCGTCATCAACTCCATCCTGGCCCGCGGGGTGCGGGTGGAGAAGGGGGCCACGGTGGAAAACTGCATCCTGATGCAGCGCTCCTCCATCCAGGAGGGGGCGGTGCTGCGCTACGCCATCGCCGACAAGAATGTCCGGGTCTGCCCGGGGCGGATGCTCATGGGACACGGCACCTATCCCCTGGTCATCGCCAAGAACGAAATTGTGTAAAAGGAGAACTTTATGAACATCCTTTTTGCCTCCTCTGAGGTGGCCCCCTTTATCAAGACCGGCGGACTGGCCGATGTGGCCGGCTCCCTCCCCCAGGCCCTGGCCAAGCTGGGCCACGACGTGCGGGTCATCCTGCCCCTCTACGAGAAGATCGGCCAGGAGTGGCGGGAGCAGATGAACTATCTGATGAACTTCCACGTCCATCTGGCCTGGCGCACCCCGTACTGCGGCATCTTTGAGCTTCAGCGGGATGGGGTCACCTACTATTTCGTGGACAACGAGTACTACTTTAAGCGCTGGGACGTATACGGCCACTATGACGACGCCGAGCGGTACGCCTTCTTCTCCCGGGCCGTCATTGAGACCCCGGGCCATGTGGGCTTCTGCCCTGACGTGATCCACTGCAACGACTGGCAGACCGCCCTGGTACCCATCTACCTGCTGGACGAGCGGCAGCGGGTGCCAGAGCTGCGCGGCGCCAAGAGCGTCTACACCATCCACAATATCGAGTATCAGGGCCGCTATGGGCGGGATCTGCTGGAAGACCTGTTCGGCCTGCCCGGCTCCTACTTCCACGAGCGGATGCTCTCCTTTTACGGCGACATCAACCTGATGAAGGGCGCTATCTACGCCGCCGACTATGTCACCACCGTCTCCCCCACCTATGCCGGGGAGTTGAAGTACGCCTTCTATGCCCACGGGCTGGAGGGGGTCGTCGCCGACAACGAGCACAAGATCCGGGGCATCCTCAACGGCATTGACGATGTGCGCTACGATCCCCAGAGCGATCCCGGACTGGCCAAGTCCTTCAGCGCCAAGCAGATGGCCGGCAAAAAGGTCTGTAAGGCCACCCTGCAGCAGATGGCGGGGCTGGAGCAGGACGCAGACGCGCCTGTCATCGCCTGTGTGTCCCGGCTGGTGAGCCACAAGGGCTTCGACCTGGTGGTGGACGCCATCCACGACATCATGGCCGCCGGCGCCCAAATGGTAGTCCTGGGCACCGGGGAGTGGCGGTATGAAGAGGCTTTCCGCAACGCCGCCTGGCAGTATCCCGGCCGGTTCTCCGCCCAGATCATGTACTCCGACGCCTTCTCCACCGCCATCTACGGCGGCGCCGACCTGTTCCTCATGCCCTCGGTGGCGGAGCCCTGCGGCCTTTCTCAGATGATCGCTATGCGCTACGGCACCCTGCCCGTGGTGCGGGAGACCGGCGGTCTTCGGGACAGCGTGCAGCCCTGGAACCAGTTCACCGGAGAGGGTACCGGCTTCACCTTCACCAACATCGACAAGGGGGACATGATGTGGGTGGTGCGCCAGGCGGTGGAGCTCTACCACAGCGACCCCAAGGCCTGGAAGAAGCTCCAGAAAAACGCCATGACCACCGACTTCTCCTGGGGGCGCTCCGCCAAAGATTATCAGGAGGTCTACGGCTGGGTCACCGGAAAATAAACGCCTTCCTTCCCTTTCAGCAAAAAAGCCCTGCGTCCCTTGGACGCAGGGCTTTTTTACGGGATGGGCCGCTCCAGCTCGCCGGAGTCCGCCAGGCGGCGGAAGTATTCGATGACAAATTTACGAAACCGGCGTACAGGCTCCAGCTGATAGGTCTCCGGCTTCCAGGAGAGCACCAGATGGAGGGAGGGAAAGGGATCCAATATGGCCAGCTCACATAAGTTTTGCTTATCGATATCCCGCAGGGTGTAGGCGGGAATGATCGCCACCCCCAGTCCCCGCTCCACCAGATTGCGGATCATCAGCGGATCGTCGCTGTAGATGCAGCGCTTCATATGGACATGGAAGGTCTCCAGAGTCTGGTCGATGATCGAGCCGATAAACCGGTTGGGGGACACGCCGATGAGGTTGTCCCCTTCCAGGCGCCTCAGCTCGATCGCCCCCTCCCCCACCAGGGGATGGGTCTTGGGAACCAACACCCGGAAGGGATCCTCCAGCAAAACGGCGCTGGAGGATTTGGGTGGCTGGATGATGGTGCCGCCGATCATCAGGTCGTACTCCTGGTTGCGGATGATGGCGTTGTCGTTCTGGATGACATTGACCACCACATCGGGGGAATCGGCGTGGAACCGCTCCAGCAGCTCCGGCAGCAGGCTGGCCGCCGCCCGGGAGGCCAGGCGTACCGGCTGGCGGATCTGCTGGATCCCTTGAAGCTCCGTGCGGATGTCCTCCGCGCGCGCCAGAAGCTCGTGGGCCCGGGAGAGCAGCGCGCTGCCGCTCTCGGTCAGAACGATACTTCTCCCCCGCCGGGTAAACAGCTTGGTTCCCAACTCCTCCTCCAGCTTCCGGATCACCCGGCTCAAGGCCGGCTCGGACAGGTTCAGCTCATGGGCGGCCCGGGTCATATGCTCCAGCTCGGCCACCTTTATAAAATAACGCAGCTCGTATAGTTCCATTTTCATCTCTCCTGTCTTTATTAGTATAACACACTTTTCGGAGAAATGATAATATTTTTTTATCATTCATGTTTAGCGGGAATTGGATTTATTGCGTCCATATCTTTACAATAATATTGAGCATATTTTTCATTCAAGCAGAGGGAAAATATAAATAGGAGGAATATGATTATGCTTGGATACCTAACCTACTTTTCCATCGTTCTGGCCCTGTTCGTCATCGGCGACTGGCTGGGCATCTGGACCAAGGCGAAGCTGTCGTCCATCTTCGTGGTGCTCATCAGCTTCCTGCTGCTGTTCCTGTTCAAGATCGTCCCCGCCGATATCATCGACCAGGCCGGCCTCACCGCCGCCGCCAGCTGGGCCACCCCCATGCTGGTGTTCCACATGGGCACCATGATCAACCTGCGCCAGCTCATCGACGAGTGGCGCACTGTGGTCACTTCCGTCATCGGCATGATCGCCGCTATTATCGGTATCCTGCTGGTGATCCCCCTCATCGGCCGGGACGCCGCCCTGGTGAGCATCCCCGTCATCAACGGCGCCCTGGTGGCCACCAACATCATGACCGAGGCTGCCAACGCCAAGGGTCTGGAGCTGGCCGCCATGCTCCCCGCCGTGGTCTTCGCGGTGCAGAAGTTCGTGGGCACCCCCATCGTCTCCCGCTGCGGCCTTATCGAGGCCCGGAACCTCCTGGCCGACTACCGGGAGAAGAAGGCCCAGGGCATCACCCTCTCCGCCGCTCCCCAAGCCGCTGCCGAGAGCAAGAAGGTCAAATTCTACGAGAAGCATGACCGGTTCTACACCGCCAACGCCTGCATTTTCATCACTGTGCTGGGCGGCCTCATCTCCGCCTGGCTGGGCACGGTGACCCCCATCAACTACAGCATCATCGCCCTGGTCCTGTCCGTGCTGCTGTGCGAGCTGGGCCTCATCCCCCCCAAGGTGCTGGACAAGGGCAAGACCTCCGGCTTTATCACCATGGTGGTCTTCGCCGCCATCATCCCCGCCCTGGCCAAGATCTCCATGGAGAACATCGCCACTCTGGCCTTCTATGTGGTGGTCATCTTCGCCGCCACCATCATCGCCTCCCTCGTCATCGTCTGTGTGCTGCCCTGCTGGAAGGTCATGGGCTCCCGGAGCCTGGCCTTCGGCATTGCCATGTGCCAGATGCTGGGCTTCCCCTCCACCTTCCTTATCTCCAACGAGGTGGCACTGGCCCTCTCTGATACCGAGGAGGAGAAGGAGTACGTCCTGGCCAAGATCATGCCCCGCTTCGTGGTGGCCGGCCTGGCCTCTGTTACCACTCTGTCCATCATTGTGGCCGGAATCTTCGCCAACATCCTGTAAGGAGGATCCCGGAATGGAATTTCGATTTGACCCCCTCTCCTACCCCTATCCCTCCCGGCGCAGCGTGGTTTACGGCCGCCGGGGCATGGTGGCCACCGGTAACCCCCTGGCCGCCCAGGCGGGTCTGGAGATCCTGAAAAAAGGCGGAAACGCCGTTGACGCCATGATCGCCACCGCCGCCACCCTCACCGTGGTGGAGCCCACCGCCAACGGCATCGGCTCCGACGCCTTTGCCCTGGTCTGGGTCAAGGACAAGCTCTACGGCCTCAATGCCAGCGGTCCCGCCCCCGCCGCCATGACCCGGGAGGCCCTGGAGGAGCGCGGCTTCAAGGAGATGCCTGTGCTGGGTATGCTGCCCGTGACCGTCCCCGGCACCCCCGCCGGCTGGGCTGCCCTGTCGGAGCGGTTCGGCAAACTCCCCTTCGCCGAGCTCATGGAGCCCGCCGCCCGGTACGCCGAGGAGGGCTATGTGCTCCAGACCTCCGTAGGCAGCGGCTGGCCCCGGAACCTTAAAAAGTTCAACAAAGCCATTGAGAGCGACCCCACCGTGCAGGGCTGGTTCGATACCTTCCTTCCCGGCGGGAAAACCCTCGCCACCGGCGACGTGCTGGTGCTGAAGGACCACGCCGCCACCCTCCGGGAGATCGGGGCCACTAAGGCCGAGAGCTTCTACCGGGGCGCTCTGGCCGATCAGATCGACGCATACTTCCGCAAGTACGACAGCTTCCTGCGCAAGGAGGATCTGGCGGCCTACAAGCCCGAGTGGGTGGAGCCCATCTCGGTGAACTACAAGGGCTACGACGTCTACGAGATCCCCCCCAACGGCCATGGCATCTCCACCCTCATGGCGCTGAACATCCTCAAGGAGCTGGAGCTTGGGCCGGTGGACTCCTTCCAAAGCACCCACCTGCAGCTGGAGGCCATGAAGCTGGCCTTCGCCGACGCCCAGCGGTATGTGGCCGACCCCAAGTTCATGTCCACTCCGGTGGAGCGGCTGCTCAGCGACGAGTACGCCGCCCAGCGCCGCGCCCTCATCGGCTCCACCGCCCGGCTGCCTGAGCCGGGCGATCCCGTCCGGGGCGGCACGGTGTATATGTGCGCCGCCGACGGAGACGGCATGATGATCTCCTATATCCAGTCCAACTATATGGGCTTCGGCTCCGGCGTGGTGGTGCCGGGCACCGGCATCGCCATGCAGAACCGGGGCAACAACTTCTCCATGGATCCCGCTTCGGACAACTGCGTGGCCCCGGGCAAGCGGCCCTACCACACCATCATCCCCGGCTTCCTGGCCAAGGACGGCAAGCCCATTGGCCCCTTCGGCGTCATGGGCGGCTTCATGCAGCCCCAGGGCCACCTCCAGGTGGTGCTCAACACCATTGAGTACGGCATGAACCCCCAGGCCGCGCTGGATCACCCCCGCTGGCAGTGGGTGGGCAAGAACACCATCGAGGTGGAGCAGACCTTCCCCAACGACCTGGCCCAGGCCCTGCTCCGGGCCGGCCACGACATCGTGGTCAAGGCCGATCCCCTGGGCTTCGGCCGGGGCGAGATCATCTGGCGGGACGACCAGGGCATCCTCTGCGGCGCCTGCGAGCCCCGCACCGACGGCCAGGTGGCCGTGTGGTAAAGACAACAAAACGAAAAAAGCACAGGCCGCACAAAATGTGCGGCCTGTGCTTTTTTCCTTTCACGCGGCGCCTTATTCGGGCTTCTTCTCCCCCAGCAGCCGCTGGGTCAGGGGGGCCAGCAGTTTGTGAAGGCCGACGCCCAGGCCGACGTCCAGCGCCGTGGTGACGGCGTAGTAGAAAAGCCGTCCCCGGCCGATATCCAGGAAGGAGCTGAAAAACCCGTACTCCAGCACAAAGATGACGTTGAACAGGTAGATCTCAAAGCTGCACTCCCCCAAAAGGCGAAGAAACCGGCGCAGGGGGTTCTCATCCTTCAGCAGGGACAGGGCCTTGGCCCCCAGCAGGCACAGGGGCACGCACACCAGGGCAAAGGTGAGCACCGGAGAGAAGTAGATCCCGATCCGGGGGAAAAACCAGCCCGGCAGAGGCGAGAGCAGCGCGATCAGCAGCCAGCCGCCCAGGGCTTTCAGCGTCAGCTCCCGCCCCCGGGCGATGGAAAGCCCCACCAGCAGTCCCAGGAAAAACACCGGCAGGCGGTAGACAAAGTCATTGACATAGCCGTACCCCCACAGCCCCAGGCAGGTGGACAGGGGCAGCGTCAGGCAGTAGACCGCCGCTACCAGCCACTCCCCCCGCTTACAGCGGCACAAAAGCCGGAAAAAGAGAGGGGTCAGCAAATAGAATACCAGCAGGGCGGGGACATACCAGTTGAAGGTGTTGGGGATGTGACACCAGTAAAAGAGGGTGGACAGGTTCCACAGCACTGTGCGCAGGCTGGTGCGGCCCGCCGCGCGGAGGATCAGGCCGTAGACCCCCACCACCAGCCAATAGGTAGGCAGGATGCGCACGAAGCGGCGGAAGAGGTAGTCCTTCAGGCTCTGCTCCCGCCGGGACAGAGAAAGCGCCAGCCCCAGGGCGGAGAGGAAGAGGAAGATGTCCACCCCTACAAAGCCCACAGACTTGAGCCACTCTATGGGCGCGATGGGAATAGGCGCCAGAGCGTAGGTGTGGAAGAGCAGGATCCACAGCAGGGCGAGGCCCATCAGCTCCCCCCGGCACCGGCTGAGAAGACCGTAGCTCCACCCTCTTCGCAGGCTGTCGCTTTTCATTTCCCCACCCCCCTTTTTTATGCCTATTATACAGAGTTTTCCTCCCTTTCGCAAGGGGCCGCCAGCGAGGTATGAATGATTGACAACCCGGTCACAATATGGTATAGTGAAATCTGTTTCGGATGGAAACGTTTCCATCTTTTCCCATAGCGCCATTTAGAAGAGAAGGAGTGCTTTTCTTGCGTAAATACACGAAAAAAGAGCTGATGGAGCTTATCACCGGCAAGCTGCGCCGAAACTTTGGCCGGGATGTGGGCGAGGCCACTTCCCAGCAGATGTTCCTGGCCTGTGCCCTGGTGATCCGGGATATCATCTCCGTGCGGCAGCTGGAGACCTCTGAAAAGCTCCAGGAGAGCCACGCCCGGCAGGTGCATTACCTGTCCATGGAGTTCCTCATGGGCCGTTCCCTGCGGAAAAACGCCTACAATCTGGGGCTGGAAAAGCCCCTCACCGAGGCCATCGAGGCCCTGGGCTTCTCCGCCGCCGACCTGTTTGAGGAGGAGCCGGACGCGGGCCTGGGCAACGGCGGCCTGGGCCGGCTGGCCGCCTGCTATCTGGACGCCGCCACCACCGCCGAGATCCCCTTTACCGGCTATTCCATCTGCTATGAGCTGGGCATCTTCAAGCAGAAGATCATCGACGGCAAGCAGGAGGAGCTGCCCGACAACTGGCTGGACAGGGGCGGGGCCTGGCTCATCACCAAGGCCGACGAGGCCGAGGAAGTCCGCTTCGGCGGCACGGTGAAGGACGTGTGGTACCCCGACGGCACCCACGGCGTGGAACAGACCGGTTACATCCCTGTGCTGGCGGTGCCCAAGGACATGCAGATCGCGGGCTACGGCACCCGCCACGCCAATGTGCTCCGGCTCTGGGAGGCCCAGAGCACCGAGCCGGTGGATCTCAACTTCTTCAACCAGGGGGAGTACCTGAAGGCCCTGGAGAAAAAGGCCAATGCCGAGATCATCTCCAAGCAGCTCTACCCCGCCGACAACCACCGGGAGGGCAAGTCCCTGCGCCTGAAGCAGCAGTATTTCCTCTCCTCCGCCACCATCCAGTCGGTCTGCCGCAAGCACAAGACGGAATACGGCACCCTGCGGAATTTCCATGAGAAGCACGTCTTCCAAATCAACGACACCCATCCCACCCTCATCATCCCCGAGCTGATGCGCATTCTGCTGGATCAGGAGGGCTACAGCTGGGACGACGCCTGGTTCATTGTCAGCCGCAGCGTCTGCTACACCAATCACACCGTGCTCTCTGAGGCCCTGGAGCGCTGGCCCCAGGATCTGGTGGAGGAGCTGCTGCCCCGGCTGTGGCAGATCATTCTGGAGATCTCCGGCCGGTATCAGGATCAGCTCACCGCCTTCTTCCAGGGGAACATGGCCAAGGTGGAGAAAATGGCCATCGTCTGGGGCGGCGAGGTGCGCATGGCCAATCTGTGCGTGTGCGCCTGCTCCGCCGTCAACGGCGTGTCCGCCCTCCACACCGACATCCTCAAGGCCGACGTGTTCCACGACGCCTATCAGATGTTCCCCGCCAAGTTCCAGAACGTGACCAACGGTGTGGATCACCGCCGCTGGCTCAGCGAGGTGAATCCCCAGCTGGACGCCCTCATCCGGGAGTGCTGCGGCGGGGACAAGTACCTGCTCCACCCCGAGGCGCTGAAGGAGCTGGAGAAGTACGCCGGCGACGCCGCGGTGCTAGAGCGGCTGGCCGCCATCAAGAAGGCCAACAAGGAGCGCTTCGCCGCCTGGATCCAGCGGGAGAACGGCGTCAAGCTCAACACCAACGCCATGTTTGACGTACAGGTCAAGCGCCTCCATGAGTATAAGCGGCAGCTTCTCAATGTGCTGCACATCATCTATCTGTGGCAGCGGCTGCACGAAGACCCCCACTTTGAGATGACCCCCAAGGTCTACCTCTTCGGCGCCAAGGCCGCCCCCAGCTACGTGGTGGCAAAGGACATCATCCACCTCATCAATTCCGTCTCCAACACTATCAACAACGACCCTGTGTGCAAGGATAAGCTCCAGGTCTTCTTCCTGGAGAACTACCGGGTCTCCATGGCGGAGGCTCTCATGCCCGCCAGCGAGCTTTCCGAGCAGATCTCCACCGCCGGCAAGGAGGCCAGCGGCACCGGCAACATGAAGTTCATGATGAACGGCGCCGTCACCATCGGCACCCTGGACGGGGCCAACGTGGAGATGCACCAGGTGCTGGGAGACGAGAACATCTTCCTGTGCGGCCTCAACGCCCAAGAGGTGGAGGATCTCATGCGCCGGGGGTACAGTTCCTACGAGTACTACACCCGCAACCCCGCCCTTAAGGCAGTGCTGGATCAGCTCTCTGCCGGCTTTGACGACCACGTGAGCTATTCCGAGCTGGCCAAGGGCCTCCTCTTTGGCAACGGCGGCCTGGCCGACCAATACCTCCTGCTGGCCGACTTCGAGAGCTACCGGGCCGCCCAGGCCCTGGCGGGCCAGACCTACCGGGATCCCAAGGCCTGGAACCGGATGAGCCTCTACAACATCGCCCGCTCCGGTATCTTCGCCGCCGACCGTTCCATCCGGGATTACGCCGACAACATCTGGCGTGTGCCCCACAAGTAAAAAGCCAATGGCCCCGCCTCTCTGGAGAGGCGGGGCCATTTTTTGAAGAAAAGCAGCTGTTGTGAGCATTAATTGACCCATGCGGTAATTTATTTCTTAACGAAGACCATCACCTGCCGGGTCGGCGGTATCGCTCCAGCCGCGCGGCAGCCTGCGGAAAACGCTGCCTTTATAAGGTCATATATTGTCCAACTCTGTACATTCCTGGCTCTCCCAAAACTCGGCATATGCTGTTTCAAATTTATCCGGATCCATAAAGACCATCGTTATCACCCCGAAAAGATTATAGGTCAAAATAGTCCTAAAATAAATAGGTCAATTTGACATACTATGACTGGGTGATACTATGCCAAGATTGAGAGACCTTCGAAAAGCTCGGGGCTATACGCAATTGAAGATGCAGATGCTGACAGGGATCGACCAGAGCGACTATTCCAAAATCGAAACCGGACGGCGAAACATGTCTTTTGAACAATGCCGCCGACTGGCTACGGCTCTGGAAACCAGTATGGACTATCTGGCTGAACTCACCGATGAGAGCAAACCTTATCCGCAAAAGGAGCAATAAAAAGGATCTGCCTGATGAAAACAGGCAGATCCTTTCTCGCTTTATACTTCCATGATGACCGGCAGGATCATGGGGTTGCGGCGGGTCTTTTTGAAGAGGTAGCCGGAGATGTCGTTCTTCATGTCCCCCTTCACTGCCGTCCAGTCCCGGCCGTTGGCCCGGACGCTGCGCTCCATAGCCTCCAGGGCCACGGTCTTCAGCTCCTCCATCAGCCCCTCGGACTCCTTGACGTAGACAAAGCCCCGGGTGATGATATCAGGCCCGGAGAGGAGCCCGCCGTCCTCTGCGGAGACGGAGGCCACCACCACGATCATGCCGTCCTCGGCCAGATGCTTGCGGTCACGGAGCACCACCGCGCCCACGTCGCCCACGCCGTAGCCGTCCACAAACACCCGGCCGGCGGGCACCACACCGCCCATGCGCACGGCGTTGTGGCTGAGCTCAATGACCTTGCCGATGTCGGAGATGACGATGTTCCGGGGATCCATCCCCATCTCCTGGGCCAGCTTGGCGTGCACCTTCAGCATCCGCTGCTCCCCGTGGACGGGGATAAAGAACCGGGGCTTCACCAAGGCGTGAATGATCTTCAGCTCATCGGCGCAGGCGTGGCCGGAGACATGGAGGGCCCCCGCCCGCTCGTTGACCACCTCGGCCCCCTTGCGGTAGAGCTCATTGACCACATTGCCGATGGCGTTTTCATTGCCGGGAATGGCGGAGGCGGAGAAGATGACCCGGTCCCCGGCCTGGATCTCCACCTGGCGGTGGGTGTTGAAGGCCATGCGGGTCATGGCGGACATGGTCTCCCCCTGGCTGCCGGTGGTGACGATGCACACCTTGTTCTTGGGCAGGCCCTTGATCTGGTTGATGTCCACCAGTGTGCCGGCGGGTATGCTCATATATCCCAGCTCAGTGGAGACCTTGATGGCGTTCTCCATGCTCCGGCCGGTGATAGCCACCTTACGGCCGTACCGGGCGGCCACGGAGACGATCTGCTGGATGCGGTCCACGTTGGAGGCGAAGGTGGCGATGATGATACGCTCCTCACAGCCCCGGAAGAGGGCGTCGAAGCTGGCGCCCACGCTGCGCTCGGACTTGGTAAAGCCGCTTTGCTCCACGTTGGTGGAGTCGCACAGCATGGCCAGCACCCCCTCCTTCCCCAGCTGGCCCAGCCGGGCCAGGTCGATCATCCCGCCGGAGACGGGGGTGGCGTCGATCTTGAAGTCGCCGGTGTGGAGGCACAGGCCCACAGGGGTCTTGATGGCAAAGGCCACCGCATCGGCAATGGAGTGGTTGACATGGATAAACTCCACGCTGAACCGGCCCGCCTTCACGGTCTCTCCCGCCTCGCAGGTGATGAGCTTGGTTTTGCCCAGCAGGTGATGCTCCTCCAGCTTGAGCTGAATGAGGCCTGCGGACATCCGGGTGGCGTAGACCGGCACATTCAGCTCCCGGAGAAGGTACGGAAGGGAGCCGATGTGGTCCTCGTGGCCATGGGTGATGAAGACGCCCCGGATCTTGTCCCGGTTTTTGATGAGATAGGTGAAGTCGGGGATGACCACGTCGATGCCGTACATGTCGTCGTCGGGGAAGCCCATGCCGGCGTCCACCACGATCATGTCGCCGCCGTACTCATAGACGGTCATGTTCTTGCCGATCTCATTGAGACCGCCAAGGGAGATGATTTTCAGTTTTTCTGCCATAAGTTGATGCTTACACTCCTTTTTCATTACAGGACTGGTTGATATGTAGGACAAAAGGAGCGGCGGGCGCGCCAAAACAAAGCCCCTGACGCACGTCGGCCCTGTATCGCCGGTGAACGGGAGCTGCTTCTCCATTTGTCCAGTTTTGCTTTCTATTCAAGCGCCTCACACTGGCGCGAAAAGCCGCTAAAAACGCTCCTCGGGAGCGTGAACTATAGTATTATAACACACTCCACCGGAAAAGTATACCTCTATTTTTAAAGAGGCAGGATGGAACCCCATCCTGCCTCTTTTTATTCTCTCTCGTCCAGCGCGCGCAGCTTTTCCTGATATTGACCGCACAGCTCCTGGGCGGCCTCCAGGGTGGTGGCCTCGGCGATGATCCGCAGGGCCTGGCGGCGGGAGTTGGGGATCACATAGACCCAGCCCTCCCCCACCTGGATCCTGGCCCCCTCCCCTTGGCTTCGGGCGGCGGGGTCGGCCAGCGCGGCCCCCATGACCCGGCCACGGCCGGAGCGGAGGCCCACCTCTCCCCGGACAGTGGCAAAGGCGGGCAGATCATGGTTCAGGGCGGCAAGGGTCTCTCCGGTAAGGCCCATCCGGGCGCAGACCCGGCAGGCGGCAAAGACAGCGTCCCACATCCAGGGCAGCTCCTGCCACAGCCGCTGGGCCTCCTCTCCGTCCCGGCCCAGACGGAGAAGACGGCCCCGGAAGCTCTCTGCCACCCGTTCCGCCGCCGCGGGAGCCCAGGCAGGCAGGACGGCCTGCCCGCCGCCGTTTTCCAGCTCAATGCGGGTCAGCAGCACCAGCAGGTGGTCGGAGGAGATGGGCCGCCCCGTCTCATCCCAGGCGGTGAGGCGGAAGCCGCCCCAATCGGCGGAGAAGGTGGGCATTCCCCGCCCCTCCCCCCGGCTGACCTGGCAGCCCATGGCGGTAAGCGCGGCGGCCAGGACTTGATTCTCCCCGCCGGTCTTGGGTACCCACACCGACACAGGGCGCAAGGGGATCGTGGTGAGCCGGGCCCGGGCGGCGGCCTCGGCGGCATAGCTGGAGCGGACGCCGGTGATGGTCTCAAAGGCCCCCACCCTGGCCGCCGGGGCGCGGCTCCCCTCTCCGCGCAGGAGCCCGCCCTCCAGCTTGCGCTGCTCCGGGCGGCGCAGGGGCAGGCCGTCAGGGCCGAAGATGCGCACCTCGGCGGCGTCGCCGTCCTGGCTGACAAAAATACTCACGGGGATCTGGTAGGTCTTCGCCAACCAGGCCCCGGCGGAGGGACAGGGGGCGTCGTTGACCAGAGGCGTCCCCCCGGCGGCGGCCACACCGCACCCGGCGGCCCGGCCCAGCATGGCGGCAGCCTCTCCCGCCGACCAGCCCACGCCCACCTGGCCGCTTTCTCCCAGGAGCATGCCCAGCGCCAGCATGGTCTCCACAGTCACTTCCTCCCCAATGTCTCCCCGGAGAACGCCGCCGCCGGAGAATTTCAAAGGGACAGTCTCCCCGGCGGTAACCTGGGAGGCAGTGGCCTTGCCCCCCTCGGGGATCCGGCGGCGGGGCCACAGCTTCACCCCGGAGGCCACGATGGCCTCCGGGCCTATTACGGCCTCCTCCCCCAGCACTGCGCCGGGATTCACCATGGCCCGGCGGTGGACGGCGGCATTTTTGCACAGGATGGCTCCGGCCACCTCCGCCCCCTCCCCTACCGAGGCCCCCAGCAGGACGGAGCGCTCCACCACCGCCCCGGTGGCCACGGTGGAGCCCTCCCCCAGCACGGCATAGGGCCCCACGATACAGCCGGGCGCCAGGCTGACCCGTGTCCCGATCCAGCAGGGCTCCCTTACCTCTACCCCGGCGGGGCGGGGGCCCCGGCCTGTGTCCAAGTCCAGCGTCACCTTGCCCTCCAGAGCGTCGTGGACACACTCCAGGTAGGCGCCGCAGTCCCCCATATCCTGCCAGTAGCCGGGCACCTCCCAGCCGCAGAGGGTCTCCCCCCGGGCCAGGAGCTTGGGAAAGAGGTCTTTCCCGAAGTCACATTCCGCCCCGTCCTCCACCAGCTCCATGGCCTTGTGGGAGAGGATATAGACTCCGGTATTCACCAGCTCGGTGTCCACCTGGCCCCAGCTGGGCTTCTCCACAAAGCCCAGGATGCGGCCCTGGGCGTCGGTGCGCACCAGGCCGTACTCCAGGGGCTCGGCGCGGCGGCACAGGGCCAGGGAGGCCACGGAGCGGCGGCTGCGGTGGAGGGCCACGAACTGGCTTAGATCCAGGTCGCACACCGCATCGCCGCTGACCACCAGAAAATCCTCCTCCCCCAGGAAATCCATGCACTTCTTCACGCCCCCGGCAGTGCCCAGAGGCTCCTCTTCGATGAAGTAGGTCAGCTTCATGCCCTGCTCCGCGCCGTCCCCGAACCAGTCGGTCACGGCGGCGGGCAGATAGCGCAGGGTGACAGCCACGTCCCTGACGCCATAGCGGCGCAGCAGGTCTAAAATGTGCCCCAGCACAGGCTTTCCGAACAGCGGGGTCATAGGCTTAGGCCGGCCCAGAGTAAGGGGCCGCAGGCGGCTGCCCTCTCCCCCCGCCAAAATCACCGCTTTCATGGGGAACACCACCTTGTCCAGTTTTGTGATGTTCTTTATTATGCGCAAGGCGGCCCTTTACATTCGGAAAGATTTCAGGTAGAGTATAGTCGAGGTGTTTTCCATGAATATTCAAATTTTCGGCAAGAGCAAATGCTTCGACACCAAGAAGGCGGAGCGGTACTTCAAGGAGCGGCGGGTAAAATTCCAGGCGGTGGACATTCTGCGCTACGGCATGAGCCAGAAGGAGCTCCAGAGCGTGGCGCGGGCCGTGGGGCTGGAGGCCCTGGTGGATTGGAAGAATCCGGACGCCGCCCTGCTCAAGTACCTGGCCTACGACGGCGACAAGCTGGAAAAGCTCTTTGACGATCCCCGGCTCATCAAAACCCCGGTGGTACGCAACGGAAAGCAGGCCACTGTGGGTTACGAGCCAGACGTCTGGAAGACCTGGGAGTAACATGCACAGAAAAAGCGCCGGAGCCTTTGCTCCGGCGCTTTTGTTCGTGTCCCTTTGTTCCCGCTCAGTCTTCGATCTTCGCCACATCCTGACAGAAGCGCGTGAGGATCACGGCCACCTCGGCCCGGGCGGCCTTGCCGCCGGGACGGAAGGAGCCGTCCTGGTAGCCGTTGACCAGGCCGATACTGGCGGCCCACTCCACCGCCTCCTGGGCGTAGGGCTCGATGACGGCGCCGTCTGTAAAGGTCGTGCTCTTAGTCCCCCTGGCGGTGTCATAGCCCTTCATTTTGGCGTAGCGGTAGAGCATGGAGACGATCTGCTCCCGGGTGACCTCGCTGTCGGGCTGGAAGGTGCCGTCCTCATGGCCGGTGACAATACCCTTCTTCGTGGCCCAGGCCACAGAGTCGGCGTAGTACATCCAGTCGGCCACATCGCTGAAGCCGGCCCCCTGGGTCTCCGGCTCGCCCTCCATGCGGTAGAGGATGGTCACCAGCATGGCCCGGCTGGCGGAGGCGGCGGGCTCAAAGTTCTTGGGGGTCATGCCGTTCATCATGCCCCGGTCGTAGACATACTGTACCGCGTCCCGGTACCAGTTGGTCTCCTTGATGTCGTTGAAACGCTTGGTGATGGGCTCGGCGGAAGTGACGGCAGTGGACTGCGCCTTCTTTTCCTCCTTGACGAAAACAGCGGACACCTCCACCTTGGACGCGGGCATGGCAAAGGTAAACTTCCCGCCGCCCTTGTCTGTGAGGGTCAGCGTCTTGCCGTTTTTGTCGGTGACGGTGAGCTGATCCAGCCGATAGCCCTCGTTGGGAGTAACGGTGAGGGTGACGGTGCTGCCGGTCTTCCCCTTCTCCGCGGAGAGGGTCACCTTGCCGTTGTCCGGCTGCTTGGGCACAGAGACGGCATACTGGGTGGAGGAGCCAGAGCTGCCGCCGGAGGAGGAACTGCCGGAGGAGCCGCCTCCGCCGCCGGAGCTGGAGCTCTTGCTGACCGTCAGGGTACCATCCACATAATTGACACTGTGGTTTTTGGCGACGTCGGCCTTCATCACGCCGGGGGTGACCGTGATCTTGTAAGTCCCGGCCTCGGAGGCGTCGGCCTCGGCGCTGACAGCCACAGGCTTGGTCTGCCAGGCGTCATCGGGCTGATCCACCCCCACCAGGCCGGTGACGGTGTAGGTAAAGGCGGGCAATGCGGCGTTGACCTTGATGCTCTTGCTGTCCGCCTTGACGGTGACGACGGCCTTGGAGATGGCAAAGGGCAGGGACGCAACGCCGTAATACTCCTCCCCATCCGACAGGGCGGCGGGGAGATTTTCCCCGCCCTCGTCGGGCCCGGTCATCTCCCCGGGGCCGGGAACAGGCTCCGGATCGGGGGCAGGCTCCGGATCCGGGGCGACAGGTATCTTGGCGGTATCCACCGTGACCAGCAGCACATAGTCTCCGGCGTCCGTGGGCGCCTCAGCCAGCGCCGCGCCCATATTGGAGGCAGAGAACCACTCATAGCGCACCGCGGCGGCGTCCACCGAAACGGGCTTATTGGCCTCCTGGTCGGTGACGGTCAGCGTCCCGGTATAGGCAACAGGCTTGCCGTCGTAGGTCTTTCCGGCCACCCGGAGGCCCGAGAGGACAACGGGGGTCTTGTCGGTGTAAGTCACAGCCACATTGACGGTGGCAGTGTAGTTCTCGCTCTCGCCGGTTACGGTGACGGCGGCCGTGCTGCCACTGATGCTGTCCGGGGTGGTAAGGGTCAGAGTCTTACCGTTCACCTCGGCGGTGACGTTGCTGCTGGATGCCACCGTAAAGGTAAAGGTCTCCCCTTTGGGCAGGGGCAGGGCGGAGAGCTCCACAGCGGCGGTAGAGCCCGCCATCTCCTTCAAAACCGCCGCCGCCTGAAGGCGGGACAGGACAGCTCTGGCAATATTGGCGGTGGTCTGAAAGGTCTTTGCCGACAGAGAATAGTTCTTGTTTTTCAAGGTCACCGTCACCGTGGCGATCTTCCCCTGCCCCGCCTTTGCGTCGGCAAAGGCGGCGGTGGCCACATAGTCGGCCTTGGTCAGCGCACTGTCAAAGAGCACAGAGGTAACGGTGGCGTCGGTTTTCCCGTCATAGGTCTTATTCGCCACCGACGCGCCGGTGATGACAAGGGGCTTGGGCGTGATCTGGAAGGTGTAGGTCAGGGGCTGCGTGTCATAGTAGTAGTCGCCCATGCCGGTGATGGTGATGGTGGCGGTGCCCGCATTGATATTGTCCTTATAGGACACAGTGTAGTCCCTGTTCAGCTGCGGGATATCGGTATTGAGAGAAGTTCCGGCGTTTTTGGCCTCCACTCTGGGCTGCTGCGCCTGGCCGGTGTAGACCACATCCGCCGTATCCACCTCAAACATGCTCTTGTTCAGAAAGACCTTGGGCACCGCAATGGGAGGGTCGGGGCTCTCCGTGGGAGCGGGGTCGGGAGACTGCGTGGGAGCGGGGTCGGGGCTCTCCGAGGGATCCGGCTCCACAGGGTCGGGATCGACGGGCCCGGTGGGTTCTCCGTCCCCTTCATCGCTTACCCCCCACTCCGGCTGGGCGGAGGTCTCTCCAGACGCCGCCGCGAAAGCCGCGGCGGGCAGCAGGCTCAGGGTCATGACCAGAGCCAACGTCAGGGACAACAGACGCTTTTTCATATCTCTCTTCCTTTCCAGCAGGTCTTAAAAAGGGGCTTTAACCCCTGATATTTATGAATATTTTACATTATATCAGAACCATTTTTGTTGTTCAAGCAAAAAATGACAATTTGGTAACAAGATTGGGGCCTCCAAAAAGGCGGCCCCATCCCACCGGATGGGGCCGCCTTTTCCTTTCCCCTATTTCTCCCCCAAGGCCCTGCGGAGCATCTCCCGGTACTCCTCCACCGCCCAGGCCGGGGCGGTGAGCTCCACCCCGTCGCCCAGGCCGAAGAGCCAGCCGTAGAACTGGGGAGACACCACCGCGTCCACCGTCAGGGCGAAATGGCCCTCCCCGTCGGGGATGAGCATGGCCTCCTGGCCAAAGCGATCCAGCATGATATTCACCATGCGGTCAGGACACCGCAGACGCACCTGGGCCTGGCGGCCGGAGAACATATGGAAGTGCCGCTGGCCATACTCCGCCAAGTCGAAGTCCCGGAGCCGGCCGTCCTCCCGCCGGGGCAGGCTTGTGACCGTCAGGGCGGCCATCTTGTCCACCCGGTAATGGCGCAACTCCTCTCCGCCCTCCTCCCGGCCCACCAGGTAGTAGTTCTCATCGGCCCAGATAAGACCGTAAGGGGAGACCGCGTAGCGCTTTCCCTCCCGGCGGAAGACCTTCTCCCGTTTGACATTGTAGTCGAAATACTGAAACGTCACCGTCCGGTTGGCGGCAATCGCCGCATGGAGCTTGTCGATGGCGTAGTAGACCCCCTCGTTGTCCGTCTTCACCCGGCGGTCTACATAGACCTGGCGGCGCAGCTGCTTGGCCTGGTGCTTGCTGGTCAGACTCTCCAGCTTGCGGATGAGGGCGTCGCTCTTTCTGCGGGAGATGAACCGGGAGGACTGCACCGCATCCACCAACAGCTTCAGCTCGGGAAGCTCAAACTCCCGCGCGCCGATGAACCAGCCCTTGCCCTTGCTCTGCTGTACGTCTACGCCAAGCTCCTGGAGCAGCTCCATATCGGCGTAGATGCTCTTACGCTCGGCAGAGATCTCCTCCGCCGCCAGCAGCCGGATCAGCTCCTGGGTGGACAGGGGATGCTCCTCATCGGTACGCTCCAGCAGCAGCTGGCAGATCCGCAGCAGCTTGGCTTTTTGCCCGCCTTTTTTGGACATGGGAAAACCTCCTTTCCGCCTTTCCACCCCAAATCATAGAAAACAGGGTGTCCCATAAATGGGACTATAACACCGTCTCTCCCATTTTGCAAGGTTTTTCTTGACAACTTTCATCCTGTGTGATAGCATACTACTTAATTAAACAGCCTGATAGAGGTGCAGTTCTTAAGAGTATCCTCCCGCCTGGGACAGGCAGCCGCGGGAGGAGAAAGGGAGGACTGCCGAGGGAGCGCAACGGTGCCTGCCGCTGTTATTCCGGGCCGTCGGGAAATACCCGCCGGACTGTCACAGTATCTGTGGAGCGCTATTCGGGTCTGGCAAAGCAAAATATTGCTTTTTCATTCCATGGATGCTTTTCATAGGAAAAGTATCTATTTTTTTACTATCTTTCCGTGAATTGGGAGGAATCGGCGTGCGCATTGTTGATATCCAGGTCGGAGAGCTCTCTCTCCCCCTGGCCCATCCCTTCAAGACCGCCCTGCGCACTGTGGAGCGGCTGGAGGATATCGTTGTCCGAGTGATCGGCGAGGACGGCTCCATGGGCTATGGCGAGGCCCCCCCCACCGCCGTCATCACCGGGGACACCAAAGGCTCCATTCTCTGCGCCATCCAGGATTTCATCAAGCCCGCCATTCTGGGCATGGACTTGGACGACCTGCCCGCCGTCATGGAGAAGCTCAACGCCTGCATGGTGCACAACACCACCCCCAAGGCGGCGGTGGATATGGCCCTCTATGACCTGTGGGGCAAGGCGCAGGGCAAGCCCCTCTACCAGCTTTTGGGCGGGGCCAAGCCCGCTTTCGAGACCGACATCACCATCTCGGTGAACCCCACCCAGGAAATGGTGCGGGACAGTTTGGAGGCAGTGGCCCGGGGCTTCCACATCCTGAAGGTCAAGGTGGGCAAGGAGGGTGCCGCCGATGTGGCGCGCATCGCCGCCATCCGCCAGGCCGTGGGCCCGGAGATCAAGCTCCGGGTGGACGCCAACCAGGGCTGGACGGCGGCGGAGAGCGTGGCCATCATCAAGGCCATGGAGGACAAGGGCCTGGATATTGAGCTGGTGGAGCAGCCGGTGCCCGCCCTGGACATAGCCGGACTGAAATACGTTACCGGTCAGGTGGACACCCCCATCCTGGCCGACGAGGCGGTCTTCTCCCCCACCGACGCGGCCAACCTCATCGCCATCCACGCCGCCGACTATATCAACATCAAGCTGATGAAGACCGGCGGCATCTGGAACGCCCTGAATATCTGCCAGCTGGCAAAGCAGCATGGGGTCAAGTGTATGATCGGCTGCATGCTGGAAAGCCAGGTGTCGGTGGCCGCCGCGGCCCACCTGTGCGCGGCCCAGGAGGTCATCACCATGGCCGACCTGGACGGCCCCTCCCTGTGCGCCACGCCCCCCATGCCCGGCGGCCCCCGCTTTGAGGGTGCCCGCATCACCATGACCGCCGACCCCGGCGTCGGCGTGCGGGACATCCCCTGCACCAACTGGCGCTAAGCCCATTTTCCCGTAAGTGCAATGAGGCACTACCTCTTTACGATACATATCCAAGAAAGGAAGGAATGACAATGAAGAAAAGGAACCGACTGTTAGCTCTGACCCTCACCGCCGCCATGGCCCTCTCTCTGGCCGCCTGCGGCTCTAAGGATCCTGCGCCTGCCGAGAGCGGCGCCGCCGATCCCGCGGCCTCTCAGGCCGCCGGTGGCGAGGCGGTCTACCGTTACCTCTACTCCAGCGAGGTGCAGACCTTTAACTACCTGTACACCGGCACCCAGAACGACTTCCAGATGTCCGCCAACTGCGTGGACTGCCTGGTGGAATATGACAACTACGGCGTGATGATCCCCTCCCTGGCCGAGAGCTGGGAGCCCAACGAGGACAACACTGAGTGGACCTTCCACATTCGCAAAGGCGTGAAGTGGGTGGACTATCAGGGCAACGAGGTGGCCGACGTCACCGCCAACGACTGGGTGACCGCCGCCAAGTGGGTGAACACCGCCGCCAATGAGGCCAGCAACCAGTATATGTACGACGGCATCGTGAAAAACGCCCAGGCTTACTACGAGTACACCGCCTATCTGCTGGAGAGCGAGAACGGCACCAAGACCGTGGACGCCGACGGCAATGAGATCACCCCCGTGGACGAGGTGAAGTTTGAGGACGTGGGCGTGAAGGCCGTGGATGACTACACCCTGGTCTACACCATGGAGCAGCCCTGCTCCTACTTCCCCTCCGTGCTCAGCTACGACAGCTATATGCCCGTCTATGAGCCCTTCCTCACCGAGATGGGCGACTCCTTCGGCGCCGCCACCGGCCCCGACACCATCCTCTACAACGGCGCCTTCCTCATGGCGGAGTTCGCCCCCCAGGATCACCGCACCCTGGTGAAGAACCCCACCTACTGGGACAAGGACAACGTGTTCATTGACCGGATGGAGTGGCGCTACAACTCCACCGCCTCCACCCTTGGCCCCGAGCAGTTCGTCCGGGGCGAGGTGGACTACACCGAACTGGACGCCGCCCTGCTGACCTCCTGGCTCCAGGACGACGCCAAGTACGAGATGGTCTCTCCCAGCCGTCCTGGCGTGGACTACTCCTACTTCTATACCTTTAACTTCGAGCCCCGCTTTGACGAGTCTCTGGAGCCTGACAACTGGATCCTGGCTGTAAACAACGAGAACTTCCGCCAGTCCATCATGCACGCCCTGGACCGGGTCAATGCCCTGGCCATCCAGGATCCCCAGAATCCCGAGACCCTGGTGAACAACACCGTCACCCCCGCCACCTTCGCCTCCGCCGAGGGCCTGGACTTCACCCAGTACCCCGCCCTCAAGGCTATCTCTGAGCGGGACAGCTTCGACACCGCCGCCGCCCTGGACTACAAGGCCAAGGCCATGGAGGAGCTCACCGCCGCCGGCGCCACCTTCCCCGTGAAGGTCTATATGCGCTATAACCCCGCCACCACCAACTGGGACAAGGAGTGCCAGATCGTGGAGCAGCAGCTGGAGGGCGTGCTGGGCACCGATTATATCGACATCATCGTGGAGGCCGGCCCCTCCACCGGCTTCCTGGCCTCTGTCCGCCGGGCCGGCGACTTCGGTCTGATGAAGTGCAACTGGGGCGCCGACTACGCCGATCCCCAGACCTGGACCAATCCCTTTACCCCCACCGGCACCGGCAACAACACCTATAACTTCATGCACACCTCCACCGACATGGATCACAAGAGCGCCGAGACCCAGGCCATTGTGGACGAGTATATGTCCCTCATCACAACCGCCAAGGGCCTCACCGCCGTGGATCAGCTCGCCGAGCGCTATACCGCTTTTGCCGAGGCTGAGGCGCACCTCATCGACCACGCCATTATCGTGCCCTTCTCCATCTCCACCAGCGGCTACGTGGCCACCCGCCTCAATCCCTTCGAGGGCCAGTACGCCCCCTACGGTCTGGCGCTCCAGCGCTTCAAGTACCAGCACCTGCTGGACACCCCCATGAACATGGAGCAGTTCGAGACCCTGAACGAGCAGTGGCAGACCGAGCGCGCCGCCGCTCTGGAGGCTGCTGGGCAGTAAGCCCAACGTTCTGCCGCGCAATAACTGTAAGCTCTTCAACGAGGAAGGGGAAGGCCGCCCAAGGGCGGCCTTCCCTCCCCGTGTTTTATGCGCCCGCCCCGGATGGAGCGCATAAATGCGTTTCCCGGCCTGCCGGGAGGCGGATTTATCTGCTTCATCTCCCACTCCCACTTGAAGGAGGCATCCCTTATGGTGAAATATATCGGCAAGCGGCTTTTGCGCTCGCTGCTGACCCTGCTCATCATCATCACCATCGTCTTCGCCCTGCTGCGGCTCATGCCCATCGAGGGCTACTTCCAGAACTTTGAGAAGATGAGTACCCTTCAGATCCAGGTAGGTCTCCAGCAGCTGGGCCTTACCGACCCTCTCCCCGTCCAGCTGCTCCACTTCTGGCAGGGCGCCCTCCAGGGGGATTTCGGGGTCTCCCACAAGTACCGGGTGGGCGTAGACGTGGTGGAGATCATCGCCGGCAAGGTTCCCCTGTCCCTGGCCATCGGCCTGACCTCCCTGGCGCTGGCGCTGGCCATCGGTCTGCCCTTGGGTATCCTCATGGCCCGCTCCACCCGGACAAGGTGGAAGATCGGAGACAAGCTGGGAACCGTCTTCGTGGTGGTCATCCAGGCCATCCCCGCCGCCATCTATTACATCTTCATCCAGTTCTACTGTTCCCAGCTGCCCGGTTTTTCCATGTTCTTTGACGCCAAGCGGCCCCTGACCTGGATCCTGCCCATCTGTTCCCTGGCTCTGGGCAATATCGCATATTACGCCATGTGGCTGCGGCGGTACATGGTGGACGAGAGCAACAAGGACTATGTGCGCCTGGCCCGGGCCAAGGGCGTGCCCACTTCGGAGATCTCCCGGAAGCACGTGTTCCGCAACGCCTTCGTGCCCCTGGTGCAGTTCATCCCCACCTCGGTGATCCTGACATTGATGGGCTCGCTCTATGTGGAGAGCCTCTACTCCATCCCCGGCATGGGCGGATTGCTGGTCAACGCCATCCAGCTCCAGGACAACACGCTGGTGCAGACCCTGGTGCTCCTCTACGCCGCCATCTCCATCCTGGGACTTCTGGTGGGCGATATCCTCATGGCTGTGCTGGATCCCCGCATTACGCTGGGCAAGAAAGAAGGTGGTCGGTAATGGCGCTTTTCCGCATCAAGGACAGCAAGACCCAGTCCCTGTCCAACAGCCTGGAGCAGCAGACCCGGCGGCAGTTCTCCCAGGAGGAGCTGTTCCAGTTTGCCCCCTACGATCCCGACGCCGGAGAGCGGGGCGGCTATTCCGACTACTCCTACTGGCGCTCCACCCTGCGGGCCTTCCGCAAGAACCGGGTGGCCATGTTCTTTCTGTGCGTCATTCTGGCCACCTTGCTCTTCACCTTCCTGGAGCCTCTCATCCCCTATGACCGGGAGCCCAACACCATCTACTATGTGGAGCAGGCGGAGATCAACCTGTTCACCCGCAAGCCGGTGCTGGATGAGAACGGCAACCCGGTGATGAAGGTCTCCCGGGCCACCGACCGCGCCCCCGGGGAAGAGTTCTGGTTCGGCACCAATTCCATCGGCCAGGATCTGTGGAGCCAGATCTGGGCAGGCACCCGCAACAGCCTGTTCATCGGCTTCGCCGTGGCCTGTGTGGACGCCCTTCTGGGGATCCTGATGGGCGTTTTGTGGGGCTATGTACGCAAGCTGGATTTCTTCTTTACCGAGCTTTATAACATCTTTGACAATGTGCCCCAGACCCTCATTGTCATCATCCTGTCCTACGTGCTCCGCCCCGGCATGGGCACCATGATCTTCGCCATGTGCATCACCTCCTGGCTGGCCACCGCCCGGTTTATCCGCAACCAGGTGGTCATCATTCGGGACCGGGACTACAACCTGGCCTCCCGGTGCCTGGGCACCTCCACCTGGCGCATCATCACCAAGAACCTGCTGCCCTACCTGGTGAGCATCATTACCATGCGCATGGCCCTGGCCATCCCGGCGGCCATCAACAATGAGGTATTCATCACCTACATCTCCCTGGGCGTGCCCCTGGAGACCCCCACTCTGGGCAACCTGGTGGAGGCGGGGCGCAAGGTCATGGGCGAGGCGGCCCTGCGCTACCAGCTGTTCATTCCCGTCGTCATTCTGGCCACCATCACCATCTCCTTCTATATCATTGGCAACGCCTTTGCCGACGCCGCCGATCCCAAGAATCACGTGAACTGAGAGGAGGCCCTTTTTATGCCAAATGAAAATGCCATCCTCTCCTTTGAGGAGCTGGAGATCCGCTTCACCCTCCGGGGGCAGGTGCTCAACGCCATCCGCGGGGTCTCCCTGGACGTGATGCGGGGCGAGTCCCTGGCCATTGTGGGCGAGTCAGGCTCCGGCAAGAGCGTGCTGACCAAGTCCGCCATGGGACTTTTGGACGCCAACGGTTTCATCGCCGGAGGCCACATCTGGTACGACGGCAAGGATCTGACCCAGTACGCCACGGAAAAGGAGTGGCTGTCCATCCGGGGCAAGGAGATCGCCATGGTGATGCAGGATCCCATGACCTCCCTCAACCCCCTCCAGACCATCGGCGACCAGATCACCGAGGCGGTGCGCCTCCATCAGGACTTGAAGGGTGACGCGGCCAAGGCCGCCGCCATCGAGGCTCTCTCCGCCGTGGGCATCGACGAGCCGGAGCGCCGCTATAAGCAGTATCCCCACGAGTTCTCCGGCGGTATGCGCCAGCGGGTGGTCATCGCCATCGCCGTGGCCTGCCGGCCCAAGGTGCTCATCTGTGACGAGCCCACCACCGCTCTGGACGTGACCATCCAGGCCCAGATCCTGGATCTTATCAAGGCCCTCCAGAAGCGGCTGGAGCTCACCACCGTCTATATCACCCACGACCTGGGCGTGGTGGCCAATGTGGCCGACCGCATCGCCGTCATGTACGCCGGGGACATCGTGGAGGTGGGCAAGTGCGAAGAGGTCTTCTACGACCCCAAGCACCCTTACACCTGGGCCCTGCTCAGCTCCCTGCCCCAGCTGGGGGTAAAGGGCCAAGAGCTCTACTCCATTCAGGGCACCCCGCCCAACCTCTTCTACGAGGTGCACGGAGACGCCTTCGCCCCCCGCAATCCCCAGGCGCTGAACATCGACTTCGTGGAGCGGCCTCCCTTCTTCGAGGTCTCCCCCACCCACAAGGCCCGGACATGGCTCCTGGATCCCAGGGCCCCCAAGGTGGAGCCCCCGGAGCACATCCGCCAGCTGCGGCAGAAGGGGGGCTATCCCCATGGCTGAGACACGGGAAAAACTTCTGGAGGTACAAGACCTCCAGGTCACCTTCGGCACCAAGCGGCACCCCTTCACCGCCGTGGACGGGGTCTCCTTCGACATCTACAAGGGAGAGACCTTCGGCCTGGTGGGCGAGTCCGGCTCCGGCAAGACCACCATCGGCCGGGCCATTATCCGGGTCAATCCGGTCTCCGGCGGCGTGGTCAAGTACCAGGGCGAGGTCATCTCCGGTAAGGTGAGCCGGGAGACCGACCGGCGCATCATCCAGAACATCCAGATGATCTTCCAGGATCCCATGGCCTCCCTCAACGAGCGGGCCAAGGTGGACTACATCGTCTCCGAGGGGCTCTACGCCCTGGGAGAGCATCTCAGCGAAGAGGCGCGGCAGGAGAAGGTGTCCAAGGCCCTCAGCGATGTGGGCCTTCTCCCCGAGTTCGCCAGCCGCTTCCCCCACGAGTTCTCCGGCGGCCAGCGGCAGCGCATCGGCATCGCCCGGGCCCTCATTATGGAGCCCCAGTTCATCATCGCCGACGAGCCCATCTCCGCCCTGGACGTGTCCATCCGGGCCCAGGTTCTAAACCTCATGTCCCGGCTCCAAAAGGAGCGGGGGCTGACCTACCTCTTCATCGCCCACGACCTGAGCGTGGTTCGCTTCATTTCCGACCGGATCGGGGTCATCTACAGGGGCAAGCTCATGGAGCTGGCCGCCAGCGAACAGCTCTTCGCCCACCCCCTCCATCCCTATACCCGCGCCCTCCTCTCCGCCATTCCCATGCCCGACCCGGAGAGCGAACGGGAAAAGCAGCTGGTGGTCTACGACCCCACCCTCCATGGGTATACTGAAAGTGACCCGCCCCTCTGGGAGGAACTGGAGCCGGGCCACTTTGTCCGGGGCAGCCGGCGGGAGCTGGACGGGTACCGGAAACGTTTAGACGGGTGATAATATTATGTTAACTCCAAGCTCTCTCTATCCCGGCGCCCGCGTGGCGCTTGTCGCCCCGGCATCCGCTGTGCCGGAAGAGCGGCTCCAGCCTTCCATCGACGCGGTGAAGGCCTTTAACCTGGAGCCGGTGGTCTTCCCTTCCTGTTATTATGTTAACCGCCACGGCTACTTTGCCGCCGACGACGCCCAGCGGGCCAAGGACATTCAGGACGCCTTCGCCGACACGGATATCCAGGGCGTGGTGTGCATCCGGGGCGGCTACGGGGCGAATCGGCTGCTGCCCCTGCTGAACCTGCGGGACATCGCCCGGCACCCCAAGTTCTTTGCCGGGTATTCCGACGTCACCGCCCTCCACATCGCCTTCAACCAATGCTGCCGGTTCGTGACCTACCACACCCCCATGCCCTCCACCGAGTGGTACCAGGGCCTGGACAAGTACACCGCCACCTACCTCCGCCGGGCCCTCTTCGGCGCCCTCACCGGCCCCATGCCCCTGCTGCCGGGGGCGGAGACCCTCTCGCCGGGCATGGCCAGGGGCGTTTTGTGCGGCGGCAACCTGTCCCTGGTGCGGGACAGCCTGGGCACGCCCTGGGAGATCAACACCCGGGGGAAGATCCTCTTCCTGGAGGACATCGACGAGAAGACCTACCGCATCGACGGGATGCTCACCCAGCTGCGCAACGCCGGCAAGTTCGACGACTGCGCCGGTATCCTGCTGGGGGCCTGGACAAACTGCGTGCCCGAGCATCCCGAGCGCACCCTCACCCTGGAGGAGATCCTCCGGGAGGTGGTGCTCCCCGCGGGCAAGCCGGTGCTCTCCGCCCTGCCGGCGGGCCATGTGCTGCCCACCCTCTCCCTGCCCATGGGGGCGGTGGTAGCAATGGACGCCGAGGCTAAAACGCTGGAGGTCTGCGTATGATGGCGCCCAAGGAGCTGGACGCCTGGCTCCAGGCCCAGGCCGACGCCTTCCCCGGAAAATGCGCCTATTTGGTGGCGGACACCCTGTCCGACGCCCCCCTCCACGCCAGGATGGAGGAGGTGGTCTTCCCCTCCGCCTCCCTCATCAAAACCCCCATTCTCCTGGCCGCCCTGGAGCAGGTGCGCCAGGGCCTGCTGGCCCTGGACGATATGCTGGAGGTGCCGCAGCAGGCCATCCTGCCCGACACCGCGGTCTTTGAGGAGGGCCCTTGCCGCTGCACCCTCCAGGAGCTTCTCTTCTGGATGATCGTCAACAGCGACAACACCGCCACCAACGTGATCCTGGATATCCTGGGCTTCGACGCGGTGAACGAATACTCCGCTCTGGTGCTGGGGCTCAAGCATACCCTGTGCCAGCGGAAGATGCTGGACTTTGAGGCCGCCGGCCAGGGCTTCGACAACATCACCTGCGCCGCCGACCAGCGGCGGCTTTACTGCCTGCTGCGGGATAACTGCATCCTCAACCCCAACCTGCGGCGCACGGCCATCTCCATCCTCTGCCGCCAGCGCAGTCAGAGTTCCGCCCTGCGCTATATCGCCGATGAGCTCCTCTTCGCCCATAAGACCGGCGGGCTGGACGGCGTGGCCCACGACTGCGGCCTGTTCCTGTCCTCCACCCCGCCTCTTTTTCTGGGGGTATTCACCTGGGAGGGCCCCAGCCCCGACGGCGACAGCGGCCAGAAGCGGTTCATCGGCCGGCTCTCCAAGGCCATTTTCGACACCTATAAGGAGGTTCGGGTATGAAGGCCATTGTCAATTCCCCCATCTGCCCCCTCATGACCCAGCCCCGCTGCGACTGCGAGCTGGCCGACGAGGCCCTGTTCGGCATGGTGCTGGAGGTGCTGGAGCAGACCACGCCCGGCTATTGGAAGGTGCGCACCCATTACCGCTACGAGGGCTACGCCCCGGTGCACGGGCTGGTGATCGGCGACCGGAGCGCCAAGGACTGGGAGGCCCTGCCCAAGAAGGTGGTGCTCCATAAGAGCACCTGTGATGTGATGGCCGCGCCCAAGGTGCAGTCCTGGCCCCTGGTCACCCTGCCTCTGGGAGCGGTGGTGGCCGTCACCGAGCCCCCGGAGACGGATCCTGAGACCGGAGCGCCCACCGGCTGGCAGATGGTCACCCTTCCCGACGGCCAGGAGGGCTATGTGCGCTCCAGCTGGCTGGATGTCTATTACGACAAGCCCATCGATCTGCCGGAGCAGCAGCTGCGCCGTCGGCTGGTGGACACCGCCCACCTCTTCACCCGCACCCAGTACCGCTGGGGGGGCAAGACCCCTCTGGGCGTGGACTGCTCGGGGCTGGTGTCCATGAGCTATCTTTTGAACGGCATCGTCATCTGGCGGGACGCCTCCATCAAGGAGGGCTTCCCCATCCACCCCATCGACCTGAAGGATGCCGGCCCCGGCGATCTGCTCTTCTTCCCCGGCCATGTGGCCATGTACATGGGAGATAACTGGTATATCCACTCCACCGGCAGGGCGGGGGACGACGGGGTCACCTTCAATAGCCTCAGCCCCAAAGACAGCATCTTCCGCGCTGACCTGCTGGAAAAGCTCACCGGGGTGGGAAGCATTTTCTGAGCGCAAAAGACAAAAAGGGAGACGACGGAATACCCGTCGCCTCCCTTTTTCCTATCCTGTTCCCCTTCCCCAGGGCACGCCGCCGGCTCAATTGAAAATGTCCCCCTCCTCCCGGAAGAGGCGGCGGATCTTTTCCATCACCGGCCGGTTCTCCGGGTCGGCCAAGGCGGGGTCGGCCCGCAGAAGGGCCTCGGCGGCCTGCTGGGCCTCCTTGAGCACCCGGGTGTCCCCCGCCAGATCCGCGGCGCGCAGGACGGGCAGGCCGTGCTGACGCTGGCCGAAGAAGTCGCCGGGGCCCCGGAGCTCCAAGTCCTTCTCCGCGATCTTGAAGCCGTCGGTGGTCTGGCAGAAGTAGCGCAGCCGCTCCCGGGTCTCCGGGGCGCGGTTGTCGCTGATGAGCACACAGTAGGACTGCCACCGGCCCCGGCCCACCCGGCCCCGGAGCTGGTGGAGCTGGGACAGGCCAAACCGCTCGGCGTTCTCAATGACCATGAGGCTGGCGTTTGGTACGTCCACCCCCACCTCCACAACGGTGGTGGACACCAGCACGTCCACCTCGCCCCGGGCGAAGGCGGACATGACCGCCTCCTTGTCCTTGCTTTTCAGCTTGCCGTGGACAAAGGCCACCCGCAGGTCGGGAAAGACCTGCTCAGAAAGCTCCCGGGCAAAGGCGGTGACCGCCTTCAGCTCACCGGCCTCCCCCTCCTCCACGGCGGGACAAATAATATACACCTGGCGGCCCTCGGCCACCTGCTTGCGGACAAAGCCGTACATCCGCTGGCGCTTGTCCTCCCCCACCAGATAGGTCTCCACCGGGGTGCGGCCCGGGGGCAGCTCATCGATGATGGTCACATCCAGATCGCCGTAAATGAGCAGAGCCAGGGTGCGGGGGATGGGCGTGGCCGACATGACCAGCACGTGGGGCTGGTTTTGGGCCTTGGAGCTGAGGGCGGAGCGCTGACCCACTCCAAAGCGGTGCTGCTCGTCGGTGATGACCAGGCCCAGGTTTTGATAGCCCACTTTTTCTGACAATAGCGCATGGGTGCCAACGGCCAGATCAATAAATCCGCTTTCCAAGGACGCATACATGGTCTTCTTCTCTGTTGATGTCAGGCTTCCAGTAAGAAGCCCAACTTTAATACCCGCAGGGGCAAGAAGTTCCCGCAGCGTCTCATAGTGCTGGTGGGCCAGGATCTCCGTGGGGGCCATCATAGCGCTCTGGAAGCCCCCGGCGTGGGCCAGCCAGGCGGCAAAGGCGGCCACCGCCGTCTTGCCGGAGCCCACGTCGCCCTGGATGAGCCGGTTCATGGCCCGGCCGGAAGTCAGGTCGGCCAACAGCTCCTCCATGGCTCTTTTTTGGGCCCCGGTGGGCACAAAGGGCAGCAGCTTCAGAAATTCCTCCACCGCCCGGCCGGGAAAGACCTGGCCCGTCAGGGCGGCGCGGCGGGAGCGGAGAAACGCCATGCCGCAGGAGAGGGTGAACAGTTCCTCGAAGACCGCTCGCCGCCGGGCCAGGGCCAGCGCCTCCTGATCCACGGGGAAGTGGAGGTTTTGGCAGGCGTACTCCATGGTACAAAGGGTATGCTCCTGCCGCACCGCGCCCGGCAGCTCGTCAGGCAAAAGTCCGGCGCAGTCCTCCACACACCGGAGGGCCAGTCCCGCCAGCAGGTTGTTGCTCACCCCGGCGGTGAGGGGGTAGACCGGCATAATGCGGCCGGTGAAGCGGATCCTGTCCTCCCGCTCGAAGACCGGGTTGGTCAGCTGCCGGCGGTTTCCCGCGCCCTCCACCCGGCCGTAGAAGATATAGCTCTCCCCCGCCCGCAGGGCCCGGCGGACATAGTCCTGGTTGAAAAAGACCGCCTGGGCGGCTCCGGAGCCGTCCACGATCCTGCACTTGGTGATGTTGAGGCCCTTGCGGATATAGGAGACGCTGGGCGTCTCCGCCACCAGGGCGGACACGCACACCGGCTCCGCCTCCGGGGCCTGGGCGATGAGATAGATCTTGGTGCGGTCTTCATAGGCGCGGGGCCAGTAGGTCAAAAGATCGCCCACTGTCTCCAGGCCCAGCTTGGCCAGGGCCTTGGCCTTGGCGGGGCCGACGCCGGGAAAGGACTGAAGCGGGGTATCCAGCACCATCGCAGGCGCCTCCCTTCCACTTGATTGTGTCTCTATGGTAACACAAATCGACCCCAGAGGCAACGAAAAAGGGCGCGGAGGCTCCGCGCCCTTTTTGTTTGATTCAGGATATGCCGAACAGCACCACCAGCACCGACATGGCCGCTACGCTGATCAGCGCATAGGTGGAATTCACTGACGCCGCCATGGCTACAGGGCCGCCCAACTCATCGGTAAAGCTGGCCGAGAGCACCGCAATGGGCGACAGCGCCAGAATGGCCAGTACCCGCCGGGTCTCCAGTCCCACTGGGAGCAGGAAATAGAGCCCCGCCGCCAACAGGATGCTGACCGCCGCCCGGCTGATCACCACTTTGAAGACTTTGAACCCATCTCCCGGCTCCATGCGGAAGTCCACCATCATGCCGATAAAGAGCATGGAGACAAAGGCGTTTGCGTTGGCGGCCGGCGTCAGCAGGGTGACCACCGTCTGCGGAACATTCAGCCCCACCGCTGTGTAGACGATCATAAAGAGATAGGTAACAAAGGGCACCACATGGAAAAGCTTTTTTACCATCTTCTTCAGGGAAAAGCCCGCGCCCGTCTTTCTGTCCACTATGTTGGAAGCGATGGCATATCCGCCGCCGGTGGCAATGGTGGAATTGCCCATATCGAACAGGCACGCCAGCGCCACCCCGTAAGCCCCTAAAAAGTTTTGCAGAAAAGGCAGCGCAAAACAGCCCACATTATAGCCGCAGAAGCTCATCAGGTAGAGCACTCTCTCGTTCCGGCTCTTTCGATGGGAAAACAGCGCCGCCAGCGCGATCATACCCAGATTCATTCCCAGGCCAAGCACCGCCACGCCCCAAAGAGACAGATCCATCTGGAAGCCGTTAAAGCTGACAACAATGGAGGCCGGAATGGTAAGGTTCATCACGATCCGCTGTACCACAGTATATTCCTTGGGGCCGAAAACCCCTTTTTGACGAAGAAAATACCCTGCGCAGATCACCAGCAGAAAGGACGCCGCCTTCCATATCACATCCCACATACCTGCTCCTGCCCCCTCTCTATCCGTTTACTTCGTCCCTTTCACATCCTTTATCATAGCCTGAATTCCTTTCTTTAGCAAGCCCAATTCGCTGTCACAGCTGAACAAGGTCATTCCCTGGGCCTGCCAGTGGCGCAGAAAAGCGGGATTGGATGCGATGACGCCGGTGGGCTTGCCCGCGGCCTTACCCGCGGCCACTACCTTTGCCAGGGCCGCCTCCATCTCCGGCGTGTCGAAATTGCCGGTACAACCCAGTGCGCAGGCCAGATCGTTGGGGCCCACAAACAGGCCGTCGATCCCATCTACGGCGGCGATACGCTGGGCATTCTCCACGCTCTGGACGGTCTCGATCTGGGCAAAGAACATGGTGCGGCCGTTGGCCTTCTGCGTATATTCAGACAGCTTGCCGGGGTTGTAATTGCTGTGGGGCCGCATCGTGGAAATGCCCCGCTCCCCCTGGGGGGCATATTTGCCAAAGCGCACCAGCTCCTCGGCCTGCTGGGGCGTATTCAGCATGGGGATCAAGATCCCATCCACACCAGCATCCAGGTATTTCTGGATACACTCTCTGGAAATATGGGGGGCCCGGACGATCAGGGGAAAGCCCACGCCGCCGGCCACAGCGGCCAGGGCGGCCACCTGAGAATAGTCGAAATAGCCGTGCTCGCAATCCACGACCACATAGTCCAGACCCGCAGCCTGCATCAGGCGGGTCAGATTAGGCGCTGGGATCTCGGAAAGAAACGCGCCCAGCACCATTTCATTGTTTTGAATACGCTCTTTAAAACTCATAATCACTCTCTCCCATAAACACATTTTTTTGCCAGCTTAAAAAGACCTCCGTACACCTCGTCGGCGGAGGCGGCCACCGTGTGGGGGGCGCCCATGGCCTCGGTGACAGCCTGACGGAGGATCGGATTCTTTAGAATCGCGCCGCCGGTCAGATAGAGGGAACCGGAGAACCGGGCATAGTCGCACAGCAACTCGGCAAAGCGGCGGTACTGCCGGCCGAAGTCCTTGGCGGTGGCATGAATCACGTGCTCCAGCGTCAAATTTACGTGATCGATGCCCCCGATAGAGCCTCCCGCCAGCCGGTCGGGCAGCTCATAGAAGCTGCAATCCACCGTCAGGCCACCGTCCTCCCGCCAGTCGGAGCCAAGGGCCTGGATGCGCTCCCACACCGCCTCCCGGGAGAGACTCTGACCGAAGATGCGCTCCCCCACGTCCCGAAGGTAATCGATCTGCACGTCAAAGTTGCGCCCGCCCGGCATCCGGGAGATCACATTGCAGTAATTGCCGTCGTAGTAAGGCCGGATCTCATAGGTACCCGGGATATATTGATCGGTGAGGTAGAGCAGCTGACCGCTGGTGGCGATGTTCACCACCATGTCTCCGGTCTTGGCATTTGTTCCGTAGACGCTGGTTTGCACGTCCCCTACATCGGGGTATACCTTCAGCTCCACCTCGCCGTCCCGATAGACTCCGCAGCACTCCAAGTCCCTGGTGATCCGGGGAAGGCGGAAAAAATCCAGCCCCACTCTGGCCAGGATATCGCGGCGCCATGTGCCCTCCAGAATATTGGCAAAACCCATAGGGGCGGCGTTGGTAATGTGGCAGATGCTGTTGCCAGTGAGCTTTTCAATGAGATAGGCCCCAAGCGTGTAGACGCTGGTCTCCGCGCCCCTGTCCAGGTCTCCCCCGCGGAACAGCGCGTAGAGGTTGCACAGGGCCAGAGCGGGCTTTACCGGTACGCCGGTATTCTCCATAACACTAGTGGGCAGCAGCTCCTCCAGCCCCTCCAGGTAGCTCTTCCCTGTCTTTGGATCTGTCCGCAGACAGCGGGTGTCCTGCCAGGAGATATAGGTATCTGCTGCCAGGCCGGGATGGCATAGCACACACCCGTGCTGCTGGGTGGACATGAGCAGTCCTCCCGCATCGGGATGGGCCTTGGCACAGCGGCGGACGGTCTCCTTCACCGCCTTCAGCAGGGCCTGGGCGTCGTTTTCAAATACTGTGGGATCGGGGTGGGGCCGCTTCTCTGGCGTGTGGCACTTCTCGGTATACAGGATCTTCTCCTCTGCCACGTCAAAGACCGCAGCCTTGATAAAGGTACTGCCGATATCTAGTGTAATAACGATATTGTCCATATCCGCCTCCCGGGTCAGCCCGCTACGGGCGACGCCATCAGCAGATTGGGCAGGAAGGTGACCAACGGCTCGCAGGCCCAGAGAATGACCACCTCGGCCATCAGTACCAAGATCCATGGGATAAGGGCTCTGCTGACCCGTTCGATACTCAGCTTTTGCAGGCTGCAGGTGGTCATCAGCACCACGCCCACCGGCGGCGTGATGTTGCCGATCATCGCGATAATGATGATGCAGATGCCGGCGTGGACGGGGTCAAAGCCAGCGTTGTTCAGCAGCGGAAGCACCATGGGCACAAAGACCATAATGTTCACGTTGGGGTCGCTCAGGCAGCCAAGGATCAGGAAGAGGATCGTCACGCACAGCGCCACAAGGAACTTGCTGTCCCCGGCGAAGCTTGAGAAAACCGCAAAAAGGCGCTCTTGAAGGTTTTCCGCTGTGAGCACAAAGCTAAAGCATTTGGAGGCGGGGATGATGAGCAATACCGAGCCGCTGGCGATAAAGACGCTTTGCAGGCTCTCCGCCAGATCTTTGATCCCCATTGTGCGGTAGATGATCACGCCCAGGATCAGGGCGTAAAGTACCGCCACTGCGGCGGCCTCGGTGGTGGTGACCACACCCAGGTAGATGCCGCCCAGAAGGATCACCGGGGTCAGCAGGGGCAGGATGCAGGAAATAAAGGAATGGAGCAGGTGGGTCAGATAATAGCGCCAGCCCTGCCACTCCAGCCTGGGCCCGTTATGACGGATAGACCAGACAAAGACATAGAGCATCATGACCGCACCCATGAGGAATCCGGGGACGATCCCTCCGAAGAGCAGCTTGCCCACCGACACGTTGGCCACCATGGCGTAGACCACCGCCGGGATGCTGGGCGGGATAATGGGGCCTACGGTGGAGGAAGCAATGGTGGTGCAGGCACTGAACTCCTCGTCAAAACCCTCATCCACCATAGCCTGATAGGCCAGGTTGCCGATGCCGCCGGCATCGGCGACAGCGGAGCCGGACATGCCGGCAAAAATGATGGAGGTGGTGATGTTCACATGGCCCATCCCGCCGGGGATATAGCCCACCATATCCCGGCAGAAGCCGAAGATCCGGTCTGAGACCGAGGTACGGTTCATCACCTCGGCAGTGAGAATAAACAGGGGGATGGCAATAAGGGCAAAGTTGTTCAGGCCCGTGAACATCCGCGTTCCCATCACGGAAAGGCCGATCCCGGCATTGAGGGCATAGAGGAAAGATGAGGTGATCATGGCGCCCGCGATGGGCATGCCCAGCAGGAACAGGATCACAAAACTCACCAGGAAGATCATCAGTGGGCTCATTTGCTCTCCCCCTCTCCCTTGTCCCTGCGCTGCCGCAGAAACGTAACAGTGTCTTGAAGCATGTTGAACAGGATATGTACGCACATCACGCCAAAGGCAATGGGCAGAATGAGATATACATTCTTCATAGGCCAGCGCATCACGTTGGAAATGGGCAGCGTGCGCATCAGGTTCTGCAGGGGCTTCATATAGAGCAGGAACATGACGATCATGATCACGTTCATCACCAGGCGCAGAAGATACTGCACCACCTTGGGGAAAAGGTTGGTGAGGGCTGTGATGCGCAAGTGGGAATCAGTACTCATGGCATAAACCGCCGCCAAGAAGCCAAACCAGACGAAAAGGAAGCCGTTGAGCTCATCCGACCAGTTCAGGCCACTCTGAAACAGGTAGCGCAGAGCGGCGTTGACCACCATGACCACAAACAGCACTGCCAAAGCGATACAGCCTAAAACCTTCTCCACTTTTTGCAGGGCGGCGTTTACAACAGAGAAGCCTCGGTATATCTGTTCCATATCAGACCTGCCTTTCTATAGGGTATTTTGAAAAAAAGAGGGCCCGCGGCGTCCTGCGCTGCGGGCCCTCTCCATGTCCGCTGATAAAGGAAGACGGATCGATCAGGCCATGGCCTGGATCTGGTCGTACCAGTTCTGCCAGGCAGGATAGTCCTCCACCACCTTGGCGGCGTTCTCGCGGAAGGGGGTAGTGTCGATGTCGTCGACGACGGTCATACCGTTTTCGATGCAGGTCTGCGTCAGGGCCGCCTCGTTCTCCTGGGTCAGCTCGTCAATGCGCTCACCCTGGCGGGTGAAGACCTCCTCAAAGATGGCCTTGTCCTCATCGGACAGGGAGTTCCACAGATCCTCGTTAATGATGGTGGAGGAGCAGGCCAGCATGTGCTGGGTCATCATCAGGTACTTCTGAACCTCGTAGAACTTCATGGTGACGATCTGGGTCAGGGGGTTCTCCTCACAGTCGGCCAGGCCGGTCTGAAGGCTCATGTACACGTCCTCGATGGGGATGGAGGTAATGGCCACGTTGTAAACGTCAGCCAGGGTGGAGTAGGGGGCAAAGTTCACGCAGCGGAGGGTCAGGCCCTGCATGTCATCCAGGGTGCGGATCTCCTTGTTGGCAGTGAGGTTACGGAAGCCAAAGTTATACATATTCAGCTGCTTGATGCCGCCCACGGCGTTGCCGATGGCCTCGCGCATCTCATCATAGAGATCGCTGGCCTTGAACTTGTTCCAGTGCTCATAGCTCTGGAAGCAGTAGGGGGCAAACAGAACGCCGGCGTCCTCCAGCCAGTCGGCGGCGGAATCCAGGCAGGCAATGTCCAGATCGCCCATCTGGCAGGCGGTAATGCTGTCGGTGTAGTTGGCGTAAGTACCGTTGGGGTAGACGGTCAGGCCATAGCGGCCATTGGTCTTTTCATAGAGCAGCTCGGCAGACTCTTGGAATGCCTCGTAGACAGGGTGGCCCTCGGCAAAGACGTGGCCGGCCTTCAGGTACTTGGTCTCCGTGGCCGGCTCGGCGGCTTGGGACTCGGTAACCTCAGCGGCCTTGGACTCGGCAGGAGCAGGTGTGCTGGCGCTTCCGCCGCCGCAGGCGGTCAGGCCCAGGAGCATACTGGCAGACAGTGCAAATGCAAGGACATTCTTCTTTTTCATTTTGGATACTCCTTTCGATTATTGAACCGTTCCTTTTGGGCCGCCGCGTAAGTGACGGCCTTCTTAACCAGAATTGTAGGTCATTTTAAAAATAAAGTCAATACTTTTATCTAAAATGTCGACATTTATTTTTTATTGTCCTACTTTTTGTAGAACTCCACAAACCAGCCCTCAGATTTCTGTCTATTTTTACAAGCGGCGCCCCTTTTCCTTCGATTATCTCAATTGGGGGATGAACTTTCTCCTTTTTTCTGTTATAATAGTTTCGACCATAAGGAAGGGAGAGTGTCATGTGGAACCTATCCAAAAGGTAGCTGTCATTGGATTGGGTGCTTTAGGCACCTGCTATGCCGATCAGATCCTGCGGGGCGACCCCACAGTGGAAGTCCGGGGTGTGCTTCGCCCCAACGCCGTCCCCGCTCCCATCTTCCTCAACGGCATCCCCCTAAAGCTGGACTGCCGCCCCCCGGCGGAATTGACAGACTTCCACCCCGATCTGATTTTGGTGGCGGTGAAGTCATACGATCTGGAAGAGGCCATCCAGGCCATGGCTCCCCTGGTGGGGCCCCATACCCTTCTCCTCTCTCTGCTCAATGGAATGGAGAGCGAGGATCAGCTCGCCCAGGCTTTTGGCCCAGAGTGCGTGCTCTGTGCCACAGTGGTGGGGGCGGACACCAACCGCAATCAGCGGCAGGTTCACTGCCAAAGTTCCGGCGTTATCCTCTTTGGGGAGCGGGACGGCATGCCAAGTCAGGCCACTGAGCGTCTGGAGGAATTTGTCCGCCGCTGTGGCCTCACCGCCCGGCGGGTGGACGACATCACATATCAGATGTGGTACAAGCTTATGGTCAACGCGGGCTTTAACCAGGCCAGCACCGTCTATCAGCTCACCTACGGGCAGTTCCGGGAAAACCGGGAGGCCATGGAGGTCATGCGTTATGCCCAGCAGGAGGTCTGTGCTCTGGCCCGGCAGTGTGGTGTAGTACTGGGGGAGCAGGCCATTCAGGACTGGGAGCATACACTGGCTCGCCTCTCCCCCGAGGGCCGCTCCTCCATGCTTCAGGACTACTGGATGGGCCGCCGGCTGGAGACCGATATTTTTGGTGATTATGTGACCCGGCTGGGGCAAAAGCTGGGCGTGCCCACCCCCGTCAGCGACCGGCTCAACGCCCAGATCAAACAGATGGAGCACAACCGCGACCTGGCCGCCGCCGCGGAGCCGCCACGCCTCTCTACCGGCAAGCTTTCCATCGCCACGCCGAAAAAGATCGCCAGCCAGATCCGCATTGATATCGTCAAGCAAAAATACAAGGCGGGAGACAAGCTTGTGGAGACCCAGCTCGCAGAGCAGTACGGCGCCAGCCGCAGCTCGGTGCGCACCGCTTTGCAGATCCTGTCCGGCGAAGGGCTCATCATCATCCACTCCAACGGACGCCGGGAAGTGGTGGCCTTCTCCGAGCAGCAGGTAAAAAATCTCTACGACTTTCGCTGGCTCATTGAAAACCGGGCCGTGGAGATGGCGTTAGAGAAAAGCGGCTCAGTCTACCCCAAACTGGCCGAGATCCTGGGGATCATTGAGGACTGCTGCACCCGCCCGGCCGAAGAGGTAGACTGGTATGACCTGGACGTACGCTTCCACCGGGCTCTGGTTGCCTCGGCGGAGAACATCTTCCTCTCTAACGCCTGGGAGAGCAATGCCGAAATTTTCTATACCCTGATGAACTTCAACACCCTTATCGACTATAGCGAGCGCTATGCCGCTGAGTTTTTCGAAAAGCACAGGCATATTTACGAGCTTCTTCTGTCTCGGGATCGCCGGTGCCTCTCCCAGCTCGAGCAGCACATTTTGGACGCAGAGAATATTGCCAACTCGGTTTTGGAATGCTTCGGCGCCCCCCGCTGAGTTCTTTCGGAGGGAGCGTTTGTTTTCAAACCTAAGAGCACACGCCCGGAGAAATTCTCCGGGCGTGTGCTCTCTGCTGCAACTTCCCCTTTTTCTGTTGCAAAAATACCCTGGAACCAATATAATAGAACCCTACAGTCCAACATCTTGGAAAGGACGGGAAACCCTTTGAGCGAGAAGACCTTTCAAAAAGTGATGGTGGCCAACCGGGGAGAGATCGCCATCCGCATTTTCCGGGCCTGCTACGACCTGGGCTTGCGCACCGTAGCCATTTACTCCAACGAGGACACCTACGCCCTGTTCCGCACCCGGGCAGACGAGGCCTATCTTATCGGACAGAACAAAAGTCCCCTGGGCGCCTACCTGGACATCCCCGGCATCATCTCGCTGGCCAAGCGCCGGGGGGTGGACGCCATCCACCCGGGTTACGGCTTTCTCTCGGAGAACGCCGACTTTGCCCGGGCCTGCGAGAAGGCGGGGATCGCCTTTGTGGGCCCTCCCTCCGCCGTGCTGGCCCAAATGGGGGACAAACTGGCGGCCAAGGCCACGGCCATCGCCTGCGGCGTGCCCATCATCCCCGGCTCCACCCAGCCCCTGAAGGACGCCGATGAAGCGGTGGAAAAGGCCCTCAGCTACGGCTTCCCCGTCATTTTGAAGGCCGCCGCCGGCGGCGGCGGACGGGGGATGCGCCGGTGCGACAACCCGGAAGAGGTCAAGACCAACTTCCAGCTGGTGAAGAGCGAGGCCAAGAAGGCCTTCGGCAACGACGACATCTTTATCGAGAAATACCTGGTGGAGCCCAAGCACATCGAGGTACAGATCCTGGCCGACAGCTATGGCGGCGTGGTGCATCTGGGGGAGCGGGACTGCTCCCTCCAGCGCCGCTACCAGAAGGTGGTGGAGTTCGCCCCCGCCTGGAGTGTGCCTATGGCGGTGCGGGAAAAGCTGCGCGCCGACGCAGTGAAGATCGCCAGGCAGGTGGGATATGTCAACGCCGGCACTGTGGAGTTCCTGGTGGACAAGGACGGCGGTTATTACTTCATTGAGATGAACCCCCGCATCCAGGTGGAGCACACCGTCACCGAGATGGTCACCGGTGTCGACCTCGTCCGCTCCCAGATCCTCATCGCCCAGGGCTGTCCCCTCTCCGATCCCCGCATCGGCATGGCGAGCCAGGACGACCTGCGGGAGAGCGGCTACGCCATCCAGTGCCGGGTCACCACCGAGGATCCCGCCAACAATTTCGCCCCCGACACCGGGCGTATCACCTCCTACCGCTCCGGCGGCGGCTTTGGCGTCCGGCTGGACGGCGGCAACGCCTATACCGGCGCGGTCATCTCCCCCTATTATGACTCCCTGCTGGTAAAGGTCACCGCCTGGGACAACACCTTTGCCGGGGCCTGCCACAAGGCCGGGCGGGCCATCAGCGAGGAGCATGTCCGGGGGGTGAAGACCAATATCCCCTTTATTACCAACATCCTCACCCACCCCCAGTTCCAGGCCGGGGCCTGCCACACCAAGTTCATCGACGAGACCCCCGAGCTGTTTGAGTTTGAGAACAGCCGGGATCGGGCCACCAAGGTGCTGCGCTATATCGCCGAGATCCAGGTGAAAAATCCCGACACCCAGCGCAAGCAGCTGGAGATCCCCCGGTTCCCCGTCCCCTCCCGGGCGATGAAAAAGGAGGACGGCCTCAAGGCCCTGCTGGATGAAAAGGGCCCTGAGGCGCTCAGCCGCTGGGTGCTGGAGCAGAAAAAGCTCCTCATCACCGACACCACCCTTCGGGACGCCCACCAGTCCCTTCTCTCCACCCGGATGCGCACCCGGGACATGGCCCTGGCCGCGCCGGGGACTGCGGAGATCCTGAAGGACTGCTTCTCCCTGGAGATGTGGGGCGGCGCCACCTTCGACGTGGCCTACCGCTTCCTTCACGAGTCCCCCTGGGAGCGGCTGGACATCCTGCGTCAGGCCATCCCCAACATCCCCTTCCAGATGCTTCTGCGGGGCGCCAATGCCGTGGGCTATGCCAACTACCCGGACAACCTGGTGCGGGAGTTCATCCACCAGGCCGCACTCTGCGGCATCGACATTTTCCGCGTCTTCGACTCTCTCAACTGGCTGCCCGGCATGGAGGTGGCCATGGACGAGGTGCTCAAGCAGGGCAAGTTCTGTGAGGCCGCCGTGTGCTACACCGGCGACCTGGCCGACCCCAAGCACGACAAGTATGATCTCAAATATTATGTCAACCTCGCCAAAGAACTGGAGCGCCGGGGCGCCCATATGCTTTGCATCAAGGATATGTCCGGTCTTTTGAAGCCTTACGCCGCCAAGACTCTGGTGAAGGCCCTCAAAGAGGAGGTGGGCATCCCCATCCACCTCCACACCCACGACACCTCCGGCAACCAGATCGCCGCCTATCTCATGGCCGCCGAGGCGGGAGTGGACGTGGTGGACTGCGCGGTGGAATCCATGTCCTCCGCCACCAGCCAGCCCTCCCTCAACGCCCTGGCCGCCGCCCTTCGGGGGCAGGAGCGGGACACAGGGCTCCCCTTTGCCCCTCTCCAGCGGCTCAGCGACTACTGGGCGGACGTACGCCTGCGCTATGGCCGCTTTGAAGGCGGCGTGACCAGTCCCTCCGCCGACATTTACCGCTATGAGATGCCCGGCGGCCAGTACACCAACCTGAAGGCCCAGGTGGAAAGTCTGGGCCTGGGCCACCGCTTCGACGCGGTGAAGGAGATGTACCGGGACGTAAATCTGATGCTGGGGGACATCGTAAAGGTGACTCCTTCCTCCAAGATGGTGGGTGACCTGGCCATCTTCATGGTGCAGAATGACCTGACGCCGGAGACGGTGGTGAGCCAGGGCGAGTCGCTGACATTTCCCGATTCTGTGGTGAGCTACTTCAAGGGCATGATGGGCCAGCCCGCCTGGGGCTTCCCCGAGGAGCTGCAGCAGGTGGTGCTCAAGGGAGAAAAGCCCATTACCTGCCGCCCCGGCGAGCTGCTGCCCCCTGTGGACTTCGCCGCGGCCCGCTCCGAGGTGGAGAAGTTCTACCCCGGCGCCAGCGACCGCACGGTGGTGTCCTGGTGCCTCTACCCCAAGGTGGTGGAGGAGTTCTGTCTCCACCGTCAGGAGTACGGCTATATCACCCGCATGGGCAGTCATGTCTTCTTTGACGGCATGGCTCTGGGGGAGACCAATCAGATCAGTATTGAGGACGGTAAGACCCTGGTGGTCAAGTACCTGGGTCTGGGCGACCTGAACGAGGACGGCACCCGCAACGTCCAATTCGAGCTCAACGGCATGCGCCGGGAGATCGCCGTGGACGATCCCTCCGCCGAAGCGCAGGTCAGCGTCACCCCCATGGCCGATCCCGCCGACAAGAGCCAAGTGGGCTCCTCCATTCCGGGTATGATCTCCAAGCTCGCTGTGAAAACTGGAGACACGGTCAAGAAAAACCAAGTCCTGGCGGTCATCGAGGCCATGAAGATGGAGACCAGCGTGGTGGCCCGGATGGACGGCGTGGTGGAGCGGATCCTGGTCTCCGAAGGCTCTGCGGTGAAGGCCGGCGAGCTGCTCATCACCATCAAATAAGATCCCCAGCGCAAGGCTTGATCTATTTTTCGAAAGGAGCATTTCCTATGGAAACTATCCTGAACCTCCTCCCCCTCACTGACGAGGAGCGGGCCGACTTCCTTGCCGCCGCACCCAATGACGACCACATCTTCTGCCCCGCCCCCGACCTGACCTTCACCCTGGACACCGCCTCCCTGGACAAGATCGCCCGGGCCACGGTGATCCTGGGCTGCGTCCCACCCCATATGCTCACCGGAGCCACAGGTCTGAAGTGGCTCCAGACCTGGTCTGCCGGGGTCAACGCCTACCTGGAACCGGGTGCCCTGCCCCAGGGCGCCATGCTCACCTCTGCCGTGGGCGCTTACGGCCAGGCGGTCTCAGAGCACATGTTTGCCTCCCTCCTGTCCCTGTTGAAGCGCCTGCCCGCCTACCGGGATCACCAGCAAGCCCGGGAGTGGATCGATGAGGGCCGGGTGAAGACCCTCACCGGAGCCACCGTCCTTCTCCTGGGCACCGGCGACCTGGGCAGCCACTTTGCGGGCCTGGTGAAGGCCATGGGAGCCCACACGGTGGGTCTCAACCGCCATCCCGACAAGGCCGTGGCCCATATAGACGAGCTCCACGCGCTCTCTGAGCTGGATGCCTGGCTTCCCAAGGCCGATGTGGTGGCCATGACCCTTCCCGAGACCCCGGAGACCATCCACCTGATAAACGCCGCCCGGCTCTCCCTCATGAAGCCCGACGCCATCCTCATCAACGCCGGCCGGGGCTCCGGCGTGGACTGCCTGGCCCTGGCGGAGACGCTGAAAGCCGGGAAACTCTGGGGCGCGGCGCTGGACGTCACCGAGCCGGAGCCTCTCCCCGGCGATCACCCCCTCTGGGACTGCTCCAATCTGGTGCTCACCCCCCACATCGGCGGCGGCGACCACCTGCCCCAGACCGTGCGGAACATTGTCCACATCGCCCTGGACAACCTGCGCCGCTTCAATGCCCATGAGGCCCTTCGCAATCGGGTGCTTTGATTCCCTTGGTTTCGTCTGCAAAAAATGATACCCTCCTGGTAAAAACTGCCAGGAGGGTATTTTTATGCGGCGCATCCTTATCTGTCTTCTTGTTCTGTCCCTCTGCCCGCTCCCCGCCCGGGCCGCAGAGACGGTGACCCGGGGCGGCTTCGTCCTCCTGCTGTGGGAGGCCGCCGGCGGTGTGCCCTTCGACAAGACCGCCCACCCCTTTACCGACATTTCAGAGGACGGCGTGGCCCAAGCGGTGGCCTGGGCCTATGAAGAGGGCCTGGTTCAAGGTGTGGGCGGCAACCTTTTCGCCCCGGAGCGGCCCCTGAGCCGGGAGGAGTGCGCCCTTCTCCTGCGCCGCAATGACGCCCTGTGGGGCCGGGAAGACTGGGCCGGAGACGGGGCGGCGGCCTGCAATGACTGGGAGGATATCTCCCCCTGGGCAGACGACAGCCTTTACCGGGCCTGCGTCACCGGACGGCTGCCCTGGCGGGAGGGCCGTCTGGCTCCACGGGAGCCGGTAACAGCGGAGGAGGCCAGAGCGTATCTCTCCCCATGGCTTCCGTAACAAAAAAACGCCCCCGGCGGATCATCTCCGCCGGGGGCGTTTTGGTGGGAACAAGGGCCTTATTTCACCAGCTTTTCCAGGGTGTCCCAGTTGTAGCCGCCTTCCTCGATGGCGCCCCATGTATGGAACCGATCTTCCACCATCTGCCAGGTAACATACCAGTAGACGTAGTTCACCTGCAAATGGGCGGGGAGGATCTCCTCAATGATCTTCCGCAGCTGCTTGAAGCCCTCCGGAATACCAGGCACATCGGGAAACCGCACCTCCACCACGCCGGGGTTCCCGGTCTCGCTGACCTGGGCGTTAAGGCCGCAGCCTTTCAGATTGTCGTTGATGGCCGCCAGAGTGAAGCTGTCTCCCCCGATGCGCAGCAGCGCCGCCAAGGCCGCTCTTCGGGCGGGAGGCGTCTCCGCCACCGGCCGGTGGATGAGAAGGCTCTCCAGCCGCTCCAATCCTTCCCCCTCCGCCGTATCCAGCATGGCCTCCCGCTCCAGATCGCTGAGGGCGTCGCTCACCTCATCCAGCGCCCGCCCCTCTCCGGCCAGCTCTCCGGCGGTGTAGATCCCCTGCCGGCTGTATGGCCCCAGGGGCAGCAGCAACTCCCAAAGCTGCTGAGCATGGCTCATGCCGTCACCTCCACCGTCAACGTCTCCAGCTGGGGCAGCTCTCCGTCCGCCACCGCTATATCAGCCGCGGGGGCAGTGATAACGCAGTTGACGACTCCATCCCGGCCAAAGACCAGCTGGTAGAGCTGGGCTACCAGCACATCCTGGCTCAGCCGCTCTCCGGAAAAGAAGTCCCGCAGCGCCTGCTCCACATCGGCCTTCACCTTCTCCAGCCGCGTCTCGTCCGCGGCCTTTACTTCCACGGTCACGTCCACCGGCTTCACCGCGGGGGCCTTTACCGCCACATCCACAGCGATCTCCCGCAGCTGCCGGAAGTGGTCGTCCAGCGCCTCCAAAAGCTCCGCTCCCGGCAGACCGCTCATGGCGGAGACCACCACATCCACCGTCCCAATGCCCCGGTTCCGGGGCAGGACAGTGGCGGCGGCCACCTGCTCAAAGGACAGGGCCGTCTGCTCGTAAAAGGCGGCGTTGGCGCCGTTAGGCATCCGCCGATAGGTCTCCAGCACCCGGGCGCGCAGACTCTCGTCGCTCTCCTCGTCCGCGCCGCCCGTAAAGGCCGCGGCGTTGACGCACCGGCTCACCCCCACCGGCGGCACGGCCATGGCGAGGATGCTTCCGGCGGGTACATTTCCCGCCGTTCCGGCCTCCACCGCCTGGGCAAACACTTCCACCGATGTAGCCCCGGCGGGCAGCACCGCCGCTTCCGCCGTCTCAAACCGCACCAGTCCCGCCGTAGTGCACACCGTCCCCGCCGGGATGATCAGATCGGCTCCCGCGGCGGTGTCCACCGAAAAACGGATCATGCCCTCCGCCGGCAAGGCGCCGCGCCGCTCCAGCGCCCGCAGGGCGGCGTGGCGGTCAAGCCACTCCCCCTGGGCCGTCTGGGGAAAACACTGCCGGGCAAGCCAGTCGGTCTGGACATAGAGCCCGTAGACCTGGGCCGCCACGGCGTAGAGCTTCACCGACAGATCGCTCACTGCCGAGGCCTCCATCCCTGTCTCCTCCCGAAACACCGAGAGCATCTCGTCATAGATCTCCTCAATGGTCTTCATCCTAACCCGCTCACCTCCACTGTTGCCGTCAATGCCTCCCCATGCCAGAGCAGCCTCACCGTCAGCATCCCCCGGTCTCCCTCCTGGGTCAGATTGACGGCGTCTACTGTCACGTCCTCATCGGCAAGGGCCTCCGCCACATATTGCCCCGCCAGGGCCTCCCGCTCCCCCGCCGGGGCCCGGCCCAGCAGGTGGAGCCTGCTGCCCAGCTCCGGCAGAAAGGGAAAACTCCCCCGCCGCACCGTAAGCTTCCAGAGGGCCCGCTCCAGCAGTTCCTGCGCCCCTTGGGCGCTCTGGAACCCACCCTTTTCATCCGGGACATAATCCCCCGCTCGTAAGATCAGCGCCATTGCTTCTACCCCTCCCTGTCATCCGGGGGCGGCGGCCCCACCTGGGTGCCGTTGACCACCAGCAGTCCCGTCACAAAGACCGTGCCGTCCAGCCCCAGGCGCAGACTACACTTTCGGCCGGTAATGAGCACCTCTCCGGGTTTCACAGTGCCCTCCACCGGAACGCCTGCAGCGCAGGTTTTTTCTCCGCTCTCGCCCGTCTTGAGCACCAGCACCTCGTCTCCCAGCTCCGGCGCCCAATGGTAGCCACCCGGGGCGTATACCGTCACGCCCCGGCGCTCTCCCTCCAGCCACACTCCGGCGCTCTGCCCCGGCACCGTCACCGTCCCGGTCAGTGCGCCGCCACGGCCGTCCCGCCGCGGCCGTCTCGAAAGCCACATTCTCCTCACCCCAAAGTCAGTTTTACGCCGGTTCCGCTGCCATCCATCACGGCCTCGGTCTCCCGCACCGTCCACGTCCCCGTCAGAGCCGGCCGGGTCAAAGCCAGCTCTACCCGGTCTCCCGGTTCACAGAACCAGCTCCCCGGCAGCTTCACCTCCACCCGAAACCGCTCCTCAGCGGAGCGATCCAGCTGGAACTGCCCGGAATAGCGCATCGCTTGATAGGCGCTCTTTCCCGGCATCGTGATCACCCGCCGGCACCGCCCTCCCTGGCGGGCAAAGTCCTCATTCACCAGCCGCTGGGTGCCCAGCCTTCCCCGGTCGCGCACCAGGATCTCGGAATACACCCCATACCGCCGATCCCGCCAGCGAACACCGGTAACGCCGCTGCGGTCGTCGATGGTCAGCCGCTGCCCCCGTACCGCTCCATCCACAAAGAGGTTCCCCCACACGTCAAAGCGGGGTTGTATTCCTCCGTGGTACCGGGCAAAGTCGTAGAGCACCTGCCATTCGCTGGCGCCCGTCTCCACCGAAAAGTCCGGCACCGGCGGAAAGGAGGCTATATAGCTCACCTGGATCCCGTAGGGCTCCACATGATCGTGCAGAATATCGGCCAGGGTGGCCACCTGGTAGTCCTGCCCCTCCGCTTCGTTGTCCAGCAGCAGGGCCGCCAGGCCCCGGCCGGAGAGGAAGAGCTCGCCGCCTGCCTCTCCCCACCCCAGCTCATACTCGTCCAAAAGTCCGGTGAACCGCCGCGCGCCATCCTCCTCCACGATCAAGCGGCAGGCGCTTTCCAGCAAGGGCTCCAGCCCACTGTCCCAGATGCAGTGCCCCTCAAAGCTGTCGCAGGGTACGCTCTCCGTGCGCTTGAGCTTCCATGCCGTAAAGGGCGGCAGGTCGATCCTGCCGCCCCCGGCGGTGAGCAAATATCCTGTCATCATTGCAGCCGCACCCTCTCTCCCGGGTATATCAGGTTGGGGTTTTTGATCTGGGGGTTCAGGGCAATGACCTCCGTCACTGTTTTACCATAGCGCTGGGCAATGTTCCAAAGGCACTCTCCCTTGGCCACCGTGTGCCACAGCTCTTCGGCTGTCCCGGCGCTCTGTGTCACCGCCGCCGTCCCCCCGCCATTGTAGGTAAGCGCGCTTCTGGCGTAGGGCTGATAGCCGTTGTAGCCCTCCCAAAAGGTAAATGTGTATTTCACATAGTCCTTTCTGGGCTCTTGGGCCAAGCTCAGCTCCACAAAATAGGCGTTGGCCGCCTGCCACACCGGATGCACCAGTACCCCCGGCCCCTCCTGGTAAAACACGCAGGCCAACGCCTGAAAGGTCTCATAGGCTTTCTCTCCCACAAATTCTCCCTGGCCTTTCATCACCCGCCGGGTCGGCCCCAGATCCTGCAAGTGATACCGGCCGAAAGGCACCTTGTGCAGCCCCATCTCCCGTTTATACTCGATGGTGTATACCCTGGGGTTGTGCGGCCAGACAAAATCCTTGTACCGCATGGGTGCAAGCTCCATGACATCTCCTCCTAACGCAGGGCAAAATCCCCTCCATACCGCCAGGCGTCCCGCTCCACCGCCCGGTCAAGGTTTTCCACACTCAGCCCTTCTGCCGCCGTACTCTCCGGCAGGATCACAGAGAAAGCTCTCCGCTCCCCCTGCACGAAGCGCGTCCCCCGCTGTGCCGCCTTCAGCGTGTCCCACAGCGGCAGGGCCTCTCCGGCCGCCGCCTCCTGCCAAAAAACCTCTGCGGGGCCCGCACGCTCCAGACTCGTCCCGATCGCTTCCCTAGAGCTTAACACGTCTTTTTCCTCCGGCCGCGGCGGCCGTTGCCCAATGGCCGCCGCGCCTCCCGCTCGAAGATGCGCCTCCTCCGCTTGAAAGTCCAACGGTACCTCCGCCGTCAGCGCGCGGGGCCACGGACGCCCAGCCGCTTCCCTCTGCGCCTCTTCCATATCCTCGCCGCCGCTCTCTCCGGGCGTGCGTCTCCGGTCATCCTGCGGCAGTCCCTGGGCGCCGCCGCTCTCCCCGGCTCTCACCGCCCAAAATGCCCCAGGCTCCAGCCCCCAGTCCATCTCTTCCTCTCTGTCAAAGCCCAGAGCCTCTTCCAAATAATCCGTCAAGCCCTCTCACCTCCCATGGCGCGAAACCGCTCCATGTCGAACCCATGGTTCTCTCCGCACTCTTCCACCCTCGCGCCGCACACCGGGCACCGCCCCTCCTGGGCCTCCGCCCGGCAGCTGGGACACAGCCGCGAGAGCTCCTCCTCTCCATCCAGCACCAGATTGAGGGCGCACCACAGGTAATCCCGGTGGGTCATCGCCCCGACCCGCTCCTCGGTGGGCAGCGCTCCAAAAGCCTTGAGCACGCGCCACTGAAGGCGCTCATAAGGCGCGTGCTCCAATCTTTTTTTGCCCTGTCCACCGCCTTCTCGTCCCAGGGGGCCGGGTCGCACTCCCGGTCAAAGTCCCGCCATCTCTTGGCCAGCTGGGCGATCTGTCCCGCCGTCAGTGCCTCCAGGACTTCCGCTCCACTTTCAAAGGCGGGTTCCCCCTCCCGCAAAAGGGCATGGGCCAGCAGACAGGCGTTGGAGCACAGCGCCCTGTCCCTCTCCCCCTGCGCCAGGGCCTCCCCCTCGCTCCAGGCCTCCAGTTCCTCCCTGGCAGAAAGCAGCCGTCCCGTCCAGCCGTCCCCCAGATCCTTTTTCCGGGGCATATTCAACAGTCCGCTCCTCATCGCAGCGCGGTCTCCACCCGCCGGGCGGCGACAATGGTCACTTTCTCCAGCACCATATCTCCCAGCTTCCCCGTCTCGCTGAGATCCTGCCACTGGCAGCCGGAGTAGATGATCCGCCTGTCCGGCTTGCAGATGACCAAATTGAAATCCTCCAGCTCATGGAAGCTCATACCCCCCTTGGCCGCCTCCTCGGTGGCGTAGAGCCGGGTAAGGACTACCGTGTGCTTTCTGGGCCCCGGGATGGTGGCCACCGGCTCGCTCTCGCCGAAGGCCTCCACCACAGAGCTGGTCTTGGTGGTCTGGGCGGAGTAGCTCTGTACCACCGCCAGCTTCTTCCCGTTGAGCTCCAGATAGATGTCTGCGCTGGTGGGAAATTGATTTGCGATCATATGCCTCCCCCTTATACCGTGATGCTGGCGCTCAGCCAGATCTGGTTGAGCCCGTGGGCCACCGTAAACTGAAACTCCACCAGGCACACCGTGGGCTTGTCCTCCACAGCGGATACCCTCACCCCGTCATACCCTGTGATGATCTCCTCGTCCAGCTTTTTCTCCAGTTCCACGATCACCTGGCTGCGAATGGCCTCCCGGCCCTGCTGCGTGTTCTTGGCCCTGTTGAAGCGCAGGCGCAGCGCGTCCCGCAGGCCGGGGATCACATTGTCCACCACCCGAATGGTGGTCAGCTCCCGCCAGGTGGGATCCTCCACATCGTTCGTCTTGGTGCGGGTGGTCACCGCCCGCATCACACTGACCACGCCGCCGGTGGCCTCCAAGGGCGTCACGCCCCCCAGCACCATAGCGTCGATGTCATTGTCCGTCCACTCCGTCTCCAGCTCGGTAATGTCCTTCAGCTCCATGCCGCCCAAAGGCACAGCGGGGTCGCTCTCCCCGGCGATCGCCCCCGCCAGGGCGGCGGCCGCCTCGGCGCCGCCGGAGCTCACCAGCACCATCCGCTCGCTGTTGAGGGCGCCGGCCCGCTCCACCAACTTGGCCGCCGCCTCCCCTGTCTCGTTGCACACTACGCCCAGCCGCTCCCTCCGGGCCTCAGAGGCGGCTTTCACCCCGTTGCGCAGAACCTGCTGCACCGAAGGCTTGTGGGAATCGCACGTCACTACCCGGATATCCCCGATCTTCTCCAGGGCGGCAAAGGCGGCGGCGTAGCCGCTCTCCTCGCTTACAGGCGCCGCGTACACCTTGGCCGCCCCGTTGCGGAAGATCAACCGAATGAGCCCGGTGATGGCCTCGTTCTCCGTAAAGACGCTCACCGCCTGCTCATAACTGTTCAGCGTATAGACCTTTCCCGCCTCCCCCGCGGCGCACACCGCCGCCAGGCCCACGCTGCCGCTGCCGGAGCGGCCGCTGGTCACCGAGGAAGTATTGTAGACCGAGTACACGCCCGGCCTCTGGTGTTCTGTCACATTCATACCTTGCTCTCTCCCTTCACCTCAAAGTCCAGGAAGGCTCCGTCCTCCTCCCCGGTCTCCGCCACCGCCCAGGCCGAAAACCGCGCCTGAGCAGGGCATACATAACGTTTTGCCGTCTGATCATAGACCGTCTCTCCGGCGGAAAAGCCCACGCTGCGCAGCCCCTCCGGCCCACCTTGGCTCAGCGCGGCACCCAGCGCGTCTATCCCGGTCTGCACCTCCTCCGCCGTGGCGGCGGAGATATCCACGCCGAAGGTGAGCTCCACCTTCTTGCCGTAGCGCTCCTTCCACTGACCGCTGCCCAGGTCGTACCACTCTCCCAGATAGTCCCGAAAGCCCGGCGTGCCGCCCTCAATGGCCCGCAGGGATACCGCCGCCGCGGCCCTTCCCGGCCGCAGCCGCCCCGCCTGCCCCCAGGCGGTCACCGCCTCCAGCCCGCACTGTCTCAGGTACTCCGCCAACGCCTGGCGCAGTGTCGCCGTGTCTCTCATACTTCACACTCCCCATCCATCTCCTCCGCCACCGCCCAGCGGTAGAGCGTCTCCTCGCCGATGGCATATTCCCTCTTTCGGATGGGCCGGAACTGCCGGTCTGCCCAGATCAAAGTATCCACGTCCTCCAGCTTCTCCTCTGCGGGGCCCAAATAGAGCCATTTCCCCACCGGAGCTATCCCCAGTACCGTGGGCTCCTCTCCCGCGGCCTTCTCCCGCACCGGCTGAAAAAAGGCCCGCACCTGAACGCGCTCCTCTCCCCGGCACAGGCTTACCTTCTGTCCATACTGGCCCAGAAGCTTCCTCCAAAGTCCGCTCTCCATCAGCCTCTGACCCCCCGAAAAACAAACCCCTCGTCCCGCAGGTACGGCTTCATCACCTGCATCGCCTGCATCCGCAGGGCCTCTCCCCGGTTCTCGCCCTCCCTCTTGCGGATGGTCACATCTCCTGCGGTGAAGGAGGTCACATCCCCCTCCCCCGCCGTCTCCAGCTCCGCCAGGGCCAGCCATGCGCCCGCCAAAACAAAGGCCGCGCCGCACGCCTCCGGGGTAAGACCGCCGCGAAGCTGGCCTGCCAGCGCTTCGGCGGCATGACCGCACAGAAGGGTAAGCTCCTCGCTCTCCTCCCGTCCGCTGAGCAGTACGGCAGTCTTCACGATGCTCTCTACCACTTCGTTCCCTCCTTCCTTTTTGCGATATAGGCCGGGAGGCGGAACACCTCCCGGCCTATAATCTCATCAGACCGTCAACACCTTGGATGCGTCCTGGAATACCTTGGCAAAGCCGTTGACCACCGTCACGGCGGCCCGCTCCAGCTGCCGGTCGATGAGCTTGTCGTACTCCACCGTCACATCAGAGCCCCGCACCATCTCCAGGGCATAGCGCCGGTCAAGGCCGATGACCTTCCCCTGGCCCAGGGCGGAGGTGCGGATCAGATTGGCCCCCAGGGGCGTGGTGAGCTTGCCGGTGCCCTGGAAATTCAGCCCCGTCATGGGATCGCGCAGCTCCTCCATCTTGAGCATCTGCACCATCATGTCCCCCGATGCCAGCAGGGTGTTCATCTCATAGGGGTCAAACTGGGCCCAGAAGTCCACCAGTTCGTTATAGGTCAGCTTCCCGGCGGTGCCGCCCATGGGAGCAGTGCCCACCTGGAAGCTCTCGGCGGCGTTCCCATTACCGTCCCCATTCTCAATGACCTGGATGGCGTCCTCCAGCAGATTCCGGCTGATGTATGCGCCGATCTGCCGCAGGGTCACAGAAAACAGATCCAACTTCTGATAACGAATGGCCTCGTAGGGTGCCACCAGCATCCGGCCCCGCTTGTGGAGCTTGACCATATTCCCCTGGGCCTTGATCATGGTCTGGGGGATGGCCGCCCCCGCCTCCACCCGGCGCAGCTCCTTCTCGCTGCCGCCAGCGGCAGAGGAGATGGAGCGGTAATCCATGCCGTCGATGTGGGTCTCCGCGGCCACGATGGAGGGCAGCACATTGTTCTCCTCCATGCCCTGCCACACGCTGCGGCTCACATACTCCGGAAACAGGACGGCGGATTGGGCGGACTGGAAAAACTTGTCCACCACGTCGCTGCCGGTGCCCTTGACCCTGATGTCAAACCGCTTGAGCTGCCGCTGATAGGCGTCCAGCCCCTCCAGAGCGGTGCCCTTATACCGCTCCGAGGGATCCTCGCTCTCCAGCACGGCGGTAAAGCTCTTCCCCGCCACGCCGTACATTCCCTTCTCCAGCTTCAAATTGTCAAACTGATAACTCATCTGCCCGTACCTCCTCACATTTTGATGGTGACGCTGCCGTCCCCGGCGGCCACCACCAGATACTCCTGGCTCTTATCGCCGCTGGCGGCCTTTTTCACGCCGCCCTTTCCGTCTGCCGTCAGGCTCACATGACCCGCCGCCACCGTCTTGTCCTCACACTTCACCTGGGCCAGTCCGGTCACCTGCACCGAAGCGCAGCCCTCCCGGACGGCCTCGGCCACGCCGCAGAACCGCTCCCCGGCAGCGCAGCTGTCCACAGCGGAGTCCCCGCTCAGCTTCACCACCTGCCCCGCCTCTACGCCCTCGCCGGCATAGAAGGTGGCTGTCACCACTCCGATCCCCTCAAACGAAACCTTACCAGTCATACCCTGCTCCTCCTCCATCAAAAATGTTATACCAAAAAGGCCCCGTCCCTCTCAGACGGGGACTCCTTGACCGCCATGTATGTCAGCTGCGCGCCCCCGGCCCACTTTTTTTCTCCCTTTTGGGAAAAGAGGCTCTTCAGCGCTTTCAGCTCCTCCTCATTCAGCTTCCCGGCAATGGAGCGGGCCACCGCCGCGTCCAGCTCCGGCTCGCATACCGCCCCCAGCCGGAGCACCTCGGCCCTAAGCTCCTCCAGATACCGCCGCCCCAATCCGGCGGCCTTCTCCAGCTCCTCCAGCTCCCGGCAGGTCTCCGGCCTCTGGCAGGCCAGCTCCTTCAGGCCGGGCCCCATGCCCTTCATGACCCCGGCCCTCCGCTGGGCAGGCACCGCCACAAACGACCACTCATAGGCATCCTTAGCCCCAGTCAGCTCCGCCCAGCAGAGCTTGCCGTTGTATGTACGTCCCTTCACGTGGTCGCACGTTCCCAGCTCTTCGCCGCAGATAGAGCAAACCGCCCTCTCCACCGCGCAACCCACACTGACCTCTTTCTTGATGCCCCCCTCGATCTGTGCGATGAGCTCTGCATTGCCCTCGGTGCGAAGCATGTAGGCCCACCCCTTCAGATAGCAGGCCGGGTCCCCCGCCCGGGTCAAACCGGGCTCCTCCACCACCTCAGTTTTGTAGATGCGCGCGCTCTGTCCCTGAGTCGACCAGTTGTGGTCAAAAATACCGCTCTTCCCCACAAACATCTCGCCCAGCGCCTCCAACGTCTCCCTGGGAAACCGCTCCCACTCCCGGTCCACCTCATTGTCGCAAAGACGTACCGTGAAGGTGTAGACCTCCTCTGCCGTCAGCTCTTTCCGGGCCAGGGCGTTGATGCGCGAGAGCTCCTCACCGCTCACCGGGCACCCGCCCCCGGCATTTGCCTCCTTTATGATCCTCATTCCGTCTCCTCCCTCTCTGCTCTCAGCTGTTCCGCCTGTTCATGGTACAGCTCCGCCCTGGCTTCCTCCACCAAGTCCTGGAGCGTAATGTCCTCCCAGTCCACCTCTACCTTCCCGGCGTAGCCGTGAAGCCGCATCCATGTCTCGCAGATCCGCTCCACCACCGGAGTCAGCATCCGCCGCAGGGCGGTGATCTCGCTGGTCATCATGTCAGCCTGCTGGGCGCTCATCCGCTCGGTAGACGACCAGGACAGTCCCAGCAAAAAAGGCGGTATGCCCGTCTTGGCCAAAAGCTGCTCCAGGATCTGCCGCACCGGGGCCTGGCTGTCCAGGATCTGTCCATCCGCCCCGATGACCTTGATCTCCACATCACCCACAGCCACAAAATCCCGCACGTTTCCGCTCTTCCCGGCTTGCATGGCCGCCGACCACTCCCTGGCGATCTCCTCGCCCCTCTCCCGGGCCCAGTGGGCGTCCCCCTCGCCGGGTCTATACACCACGGCGAACCGGGCATTGCCCATCCGCTCCCAGTTGACGCCTACCGCCTGATAGATCTTCAGCAAAATGCCCGTCAAAAACGGCATAGAGCGCATGAGAGACACCCCGTAGGGCTCGTTTACCTCCGGCTGATAAGGGGTAAACAGAAGCAGCTCCTGCCGGGGCAGCTCCTCCACCGTCCCGTCCCCTCTCCGGGCGCAGATGGTGAACTCCAGCGGGCTCTCCCCCTCCTTGAAGACCACCCGGGCCGGGTCGGCGCACAGCAGGGCCTCCACCTCCCGGCCCTCCCAGTCCACCACGATCTCTCCCACTCCCCGGCCGCACACCAGCATGGAATCCAGGTAAGTGTCCAGAAAGGCCTGAATCCCCCGCTGTCCCCGGCCGGTGTTCACCGAGCGCAGAAACTCCTCCAGTTCCTCCTGTCCCTCCTGTACCGTGACCCTGACCCCTCCGGCCAGCCGCACCAGCTTCCCGATGGCGGCGTCCACCAGAGGCACCCCCTCCCGGATGGCCCGGTACAGCGCGATCTCTCCGCTTCTCATCGGCACATATCCGTCCAGCGCGCCGAAGGGATGCCTTTCCCCCTCCCGAAGCTGTACTGTCGGAGCCGCCGTCTTCTTTCGTTCAAACCACTTCATCCTTCCGCTCCTTCCCTTCCTACCAGCCCGTCCGCTCCACACCGAAACCTCCGATGAACCGTTCCGTCCTCCCCAGGCTCACCGCAAAATAGCGGATGTCGTCCATTGCGTGATCGTTTTTCTTCACCACCCGGTCTCCCACTGCCCGCTCATCCCAGTGGTAGAGGGAAAACTCCCGAATGGCGTCCTCGCAGCCCTCGCAGATGACCAGCTTCCTCTGCCGCAGCAGGTCGGCTGTGACCCGGATGCCGGAGAGCACCTCGTTTTCCGCCGGACAGACCTTCCACCCCCGCTGCCGCAGGGCCGTCATAAAGCTGGCCGCCGAGGGATCCACCACCACCCGCTCGATGGGCCGCCCTGCCGCCAGAGCCTCCAGATCGGCCGCATACTCCAGATCGGTCTTCTGCCGTCCCTCTTTCCGGGAATCATAATAGAACTCCTTCACCCGGTACCAGACCTCGCCCTGTCTTCCCCAAAGTCCCATAGACATGGGGTTCACTGTCCCGTAATCGCAGGAGATGCGCCACTGCTCCATCTCCCCCGCCGGCACGCTTTCCACCATGCCCCGGTCAAAAAAGTCGTATACCAGCCCCTGCGCGCCTACCCACTGTCCCAATATGTACCGCCGGTAGAAGTTCCCCTGGAAGCTGCGTTCGTACCGCTCCAGCACCGCGGGGCTCAAAGAGGGGTTGTCCCTCATGGTGAACCTCACCCGCAGGGCCCGTCTGTCCTCCGCCCTGCTCACCCACTCGCGGTAAAACCAGTGCTCCGGACTGCCCGGATTGCAGGAAAACCAAACCTTTGCCCCCTCCACGGAGCACCTGGCCACCGTCTGCTCTACCAGTGACCGGGGCAATAGCACCACCTCGTCCAGCAGCGCCCCCGCCAGGGTGGCCCCCTGAATGGTATCCGCGCTGTTCTCTCCCATGCCGCCAAAGAGGTAAAAGGTGTTCTCCCGTCCGCCGAAACGTACCTTCAGGGTATTTTGGCTCTTTATCTCCCGGACAGAGAATCCCAGCTCCTTTAATACGGGCCTCAGCCGGCTGATCAGGTTGCGCCGCAGGGCTCCCATGGTCTTTCCGCACAGGGCGAACTGCTCCCCCTGGAACCGCTTCATGGCCCAGCAGAAAAAGGACAGCCCCATACAGAAGGTCTTGCCGCTGCGGATCGCCCCCTCACAGATGACGGCGTCCCAGTCCCGCCACGGAGAGGCGTCGCACCACCAATCCATCACCTGTCTCTGCTTGTCTGAAAAAGTCTGAACCGACAATCAGCTCTCCCCTTTTTCCCTCTTGGCGCTCTTCTCCAGCGCCCGATAAAGCTGATCCGCCTGGGGCGACTCCATATGCTCCGCCAGCCACTTCAGGGTCTCCACCCTATCGATGAACTTCAGCTCTACCGCCCCGTCGCCGCTGCGCTTGATCTCTTTTACCGCCGACAGATCCAGCCCCTTGATAAGCTCCATCTCGTCCTCACCAATAAACGCCAGGCGTATTGCGTCATTGACGGGGCTCTGGGCCAGTTTTTTGATCTTCTCCAAGACCTTTTCTCGGTTCTCCATCCGGGCCGCCCCCTTTCACCTCCCCCGTTTTGCCCCGTTTTTGTTTCATGTCCGCATACAAATAGAGACGGCCTCTTTTCTTCCCGGCCCAAACTTTTTCCAGGTTCTTATGGAAACTTTGGAAAATCATCTTTACATTTTTTACATTATGGTGCTATAATGACAATGTATTTTTGCGTACTGTCCAGGAAACTGGTTACAATAGATTTTGGTCGGGATCCTTTCCGGCCCTACAACATTCCTCGAAACTGTGTGTTTTCAAGGGATATGAGCAAGGGAGCTGCTTATATTTTGACGAAATATGTGATTCGCGGCGGAAAGCCGCTTTTCGGTGCGGTGGACATCTCCGGCGCCAAAAACGCCGCAGTGGCTATCCTCCCCGCCGCCCTTTTGGTAGACGGCGTCTGCCGGATCGAAAATGTCCCCCAAATCAGTGACGTGACCCTCATTTTGAATATCCTTCAGGAGCTGGGCGCCGATGTGCGGACGATCAACCGCACCACGGTGGAGATCGACTGCTCCCATATCCGTAACGCCATGGTGCCCGATACCCTGGCCCGGAAGATTCGCGCCTCTTATTACTTTATCGGCGCGATGCTGGGCCGCTTTGGCTCCGCCCAGGTAGCTCTGCCCGGCGGCTGTGACTTTGGCGGCCGTCCCATTGATCTGCATATCAAGGGCTTTGTGTCCATGGGCGCCGAGGTGGACGTAAAGGGCGGCCTTATCCGTGCCACGGCCGAAAACGGCCATATGGTGGGCACCACCGTCTACATGGACATGTCCTCCGTAGGTGCCACCATGAACATCATGCTGGCTGCTGTCCTGGCCGAGGGCACCACCGTCATTGAAAACGCCGCCAAAGAGCCCCATATCGTAGATCTGGCCAATTTCCTCAACTCCATGGGAGCCTCCATCATGGGTGCCGGCACTGACGTTATCAAGATCCGCGGTGTGGATCATCTCTCCGGCGGCAGCTATTCCATCATCCCCGACCAGATCGAGGCAGGCACCTATATGGCCGCCGTCACCGCCACCGGCGGTGAAGTCCTCATTAAGAACGTGATCCCCAAGCACCTGGAATGCATCACCGCCAAGCTCATCGAGATGGGTGCGGAAGTAGAGGAGATGGACGACGCCGTCCTTATCCGCCGCAACCGTCCTCTGGAGCGCACCAATATCAAGACTCTGCCCTACCCCGGCTTCCCCACGGATATGCAGCCCCAGGTGGCCGCCTGTCTGTGTCTGGCCCAGGGTACCAGCGTCCTCACCGAGGGCGTGTGGGACAACCGTTACCGTTATGTGGACGAGTTCCGCCGTATGGGCGCTCAGATCCAGGTAGACGGTAAGATCGCCGTCATCGAGGGCGTCAGCCAGCTCACCGGCGCCGCCGTGGAGGCCTGCGACCTCCGGGCCGGGGCCGCTCTGGTCATCGCCGGCCTTGCCGCCCAGGGCTCCACCGAGATCAGCCAGGTGCGCCACATTGAGCGCGGCTATGAGGACATCGTCCGCAAGCTCTCCGGCATCGGCGCGGATATCCGCGTGGTCGTGACCCCCGACGAGGCCAAGGCCGCCCAGGTGGGCTGAATCCCGTCGATTTTGAGCGGCAGCTTTGCTGCCGCTTTTTTGATGCGATCACTCCCTCCCCCCAGCGGCAAAGACCTATCTCTTACATATAAAGGAGCCAACACATGGAGCTTCGAACCTTAGCCAGCGGTTCTTCCGGCAACTGCGCCCTTCTCTCCCACCAGGGCGCCCACCTGCTTATCGACGCCGGCGTCTCCTGCCGCCGGATCACCACCGCTCTGGATATCTGCGGAATAGACCCCCGGTCTCTCTCCGCTATCCTCATCACCCACGAGCACTCCGACCACATCGCCGGTCTCGCCACTCTGATGAAAAAGTACCGTCTGCCTGTCTATACCAGCCCCGGCACCGCCCGGCAGCTGTGCTACCGTATCGCCGCCATAGAGGATGTCCTCCATCCCGTCTCCCCCAGTGACAGCTTCGACCTGCCCCCCTTCCATATCACCGCCTTCCCCACCCCGCACGACGCCGCCCAGTCTATGGGCTTTACCTTCGAAGCGGCGCATCGTAAGGCCGCCCTGGTCACTGACCTGGGCCATGTCACGCCGGAAGTCCTCTCCGCCGTGTCGGGGGCCCACCTGCTGGTCTGCGAGAGCAATCACGACGTGGACTGGGTGCTCTCCGGCCCCTACCCCTATCCCCTCAAGCGGCGCATCCTCGGCGAGCAGGGCCACCTCTCCAATGAGGCCGGAGCCCGTCTGGCTCTGACCTGTGTGGAGCAGGGGGCCAAGACCGTCCTTCTGGCCCACCTTTCCGCTGAGAACAACACCCCCGCTCACGCCCTGATGACGGCGGAAACCATCTTCCGCGCCGCAGGCATAGATCCCCATCGGGACGTACTTTTGGCCGCCGCCCCCCGAAATGAACTCTCTCCCCGATATGAGGTGTGACCCGTGGTAAATGTGCATATCATCTGCGTGGGCAAGCTGAAGGAAAAATTTTTTGCCGACGCCGCGGCGGAATATGTCAAGCGGCTGGGCGCATACTGCCGTCTGCAAATCACGGAACTCGCCGAGGAAAAGCTACCCCAGAACCCCTCCCCGGCCCAGATCGACGCCGCCCTCGCCAGGGAAGCCGCCGCCATCCGCGCCAAAATCCCACCCCACTCTCAGGTCACCGCCCTGTGCGTGGAGGGCCGTATGCGCTCCAGTCAGGAGCTGGCCGCCAAACTTCGGGGCAGTGTCTGGGGCGACGGCGCCGCCAAGCGTCTGGTCTTCCTCATCGGTGGCTCCTATGGCCTGGACGAGGCGCTGAAACAGGAGGCCGGCGACCGTCTTTCCATGTCCCCCATGACCTTCCCCCACCACCTGTTCCGTGTCATGCTCTTAGAGCAGCTTTACCGCGCCTTCAAGATCAACGAGGGCTCCGCCTATCACAAATAACGCCTTCCACAGGCTTCCAAGCCCCGGCGCGGCCGGGGTTCTCTCTTTTTTATGGAACTTCCCCAAATCTCTATTGAACCGCGCCCCCTCTTTGTGCTATAATTACAGTACCAAATTATGGAATGGAGGTCGTTTCCCATGTCCTATCGTGATACTTACGAAAAATGGCTCGCCTCTCCCGCGCTTAGCGAGGCCGAGAGGGCTGAACTAAAAGCCATCTCCAACGACGACAAAGAGATCGAATCCCGTTTCTTCGCCCCTCTGGAATTCGGTACCGCCGGTCTCCGGGGCACGATGTGCGTAGGTCTACACCAGATGAACGTCCACGTGATCCGTCATGCCACCCAGGCCTTTGCCGAGGTCATCCTGGCCGAGGGGCCGGATGCGGTGAAGAAGGGCGTGGCCGTCTGCCATGACTGCCGCAACCATGGCCGGGAGTTTGCCGAGGAGGTCTGTTCCGTCATGGCCGGCAACGGCATCCCCACCCGCATCTTCGACGCCCTGCGCCCCACTCCGGAGGTCTCCTTTGCCATCCGGGAGTATGGCTGCATCGCCGGCGTCAACGTCACCGCCAGCCACAACCCCAAGGAGTATAACGGCTATAAGGTCTACTGGGCCGACGGCGCCCAGCTCCCCCCCCACCATGCCGACGCCATCGCCAAGAAAATGGGTGAGATCGACATTTTTGACGGCATCAAGCGCATGGACTACGCCGAGGCCGTAAAAGCCGGCTTGGTCACCATCATGGGCGGGGAGACCGACGAAAAATTCCTTGCCAATGTCATGGGCCAGGCCACCGATAAGGCCGTGGTGGCCAAGGTGGCCGATCAGTTCAAAATGGTCTATACCCCCTTCCACGGCACCGGCCACAAGCTCATCCCCGAGGCTCTGAAGCGTCTGGGCATGAAGCACGTCATCTGCGTACCGGAGCAAATGGTGTTGGACGGCAACTTCCCCACGGTGGTCTCTCCCAACCCGGAGAACCCCGAGGGCTTTGCCCTGGCCATCGAGCTGGCCGACAAGGAGGGGGCCGACTTCATCCTGGGCAGTGACCCTGACGCCGACCGCATCGGCCTCATGGTGCGGGGCAAGGACGGCAAATTTATCGTCCTCACCGGCAACCAGACCGGCGTTCTCCTTCTGGACTATGTCATCGGCGCCAAAAAGCGTATGGGCACGCTTCCCGCCAATGCCGTGGCCCTGAAAACCATCGTCACCACCGAGATGGCCCGCAAGGTCTGCGAGGTCAACGGCGTGAAGATGTTCGACACCTTTACCGGCTTCAAGTTCATGGCGGAAAAGAAAAACGCCCTGGAGGAGGCCGGCGAGGGAAAGGTCATCTTCTCCTACGAGGAGAGCTACGGTTACATGCTGGGCGACTACGTCCGGGATAAGGACGCCGTCACCGCCTCTCTGGTGGCCTCCGAGATGGCCGCCTGGTATTACGACCGGGGCATGACCCTCTACGACGCCCTCCAGGAGCTCTATGTCAAGTACGGCGATTACCAGGAGAAGACCCTGAACCTGGTCATGCCCGGCCTGGATGGCCTGCAAAAAATGGCCCAACTCATGGCCGACCTGCGCGCCCAGCCCCCGGTAGAGATCGCCGGCGTGGCCGTCAAGGAGCAGAAGGACTACAAGGACGGCTCCGTGGTCACAGTCTCCTCCGGCGCCAGAGGCCAAATGGAGCTCAAGGGCTCCAACGTCCTGCGTTATGAGCTCTCCGACGGCACCAGCCTCATCGTCCGTCCCTCCGGCACCGAACCCAAGGTGAAGGTCTATATCCTCACCAGCGGCGCCTCCAAAGCCGAGTGCACCGACAAGGTGGCCAAGTACGCCGCCTGGGCAGAGACCCTGAAAAAGTAAATCGTACCACTCTATCAGCGGCCCGGCCTTCCAAAAAAGGCCGGGCCTTTTTGCGCTTTTTCCCCATTTTTCGGGCACTTTTACGCAGTAAATTGCGACTGTGATTTCTCTCCGGTCTACCAAATGTCTACCAAAATCCCCCTTCAAACCGCTGTCCCCCAACGGCTTCAAAAATTACCAATATTTGGTGTCTACCAGATGTCTACCACCATCACTTTTCCGGCCGGAAAACGCTGTTTCCCGGCCGTTTTTTATGCTTTTCCTCACTTTTTTGGCCACATCAGTGGTGTCATACTTGGAAAGCAACAGAAAAAGTCCTTATTTTTCAAGGCTTTCAAGCGACAAACTTCGTCAAAATAAAAAAGGAGGAACAATCCATGAACAACCTCAAGCGCGTCCTCAGCTTGGGTCTCACTGGTGCGATGCTCGCTGGGCTTCTCACTGTGGGTGCCAGCGCTGCGGACTTCACGGACGTCGACAAGATCGAGCACGACGAAGCCGTGAACGTACTGGTTGCCCTGGACATTGTCGATGGCAAGCCTGACGGCTCCTTCGACCCCGAGGGCAACGTGACCCGTGCCGAGATGGCCAAGATGATCGCCGTCGCCATGAACGGCGGCAGCGAGGCCAACACCGGCACCAAGACCACTCCCACCTACACCGACATTGGCGGTCACTGGGCGGAGAGCTTCATCGAGTACTGCGCCGACCTGGGCATCATCTCCGGCCGGGGCGACGGTACCTTCGATCCCGGCGCTAACGTCACCGGTCTCGAGGCCACCAAGATGGTTCTGACCGCCATGGGCTTTGACGCCGCCGCTTATAAGCTGACCGGTGCTTCCTGGGCTGTCCGCACCGACGAGGTCGCCCGCACCATGACCGGCACCGGCTGGACGGACAACGGTGGTACTTTCCACTCCGAGCCCGGCATGTACGACGGCCTGGAGAGCGTCATGATGGCCACTCCCGCCACCCGTGACACCGCCGCCCAGCTCATCTGGAACGGCCTGCAGAACCGCACCCGTACCGTGCAGCCCACCACCAACACCAACTCCGGTTCCGTTGAGTGGACTTACATCACCAACGGCTCCACCCTGCTCAACCAGCGCTACAACGCCAATGTGACCACCGGCACCTTCGTGGGCAACTACTACACCGGCGACACCAGCGTCAAGGGCGAGATCAACGTGGGCGGCGCCAGCATCCCCTCCGACTTTGACATCTCCAACATCGGCGAGGAAGTCAAGGTCATCTGGAAGGACGGCACCCGCGGCACCAAGGGCATTCTGGACGCCAAGGACGTCATCTTCGGCGTGTTCAACACCGGCGCCACCCGTGTGGTCACCGGCACCCTGGCCGACGTGAAGGATCAGAAGTCCGCCAAGGCTCAGATCAACATCGGCGGTGTCAAGTATGACCTGACCACCAACGTCACCGTTGGCAACGCCACCTCTGATGTCGGCGTGGACGTCATCGTCAACTATGCCAACCAGGTCACCCGCACCGGCGACGTTCTCACCGCCAACGGCCTGAAGAACTACTCCACTGCCACTCTCACCAATGGCACCAGCAGCGGCAACAACACGCTGACCGACGACCTGAAGAAGGCCACCGGCGATACCATCAAGGCTATCATCGATCCCGACACCAACAAGGTCACCAAGATCTACGTCACCACCACCAAGCTGGCCGCCGTCACCGCTGTCAACAGTGAGAAGATCACGATGAACAACAACGTGGGCGCCATCAAGTTTGAGGACAACGACGTGGAAGAGGGCCTGAAGAAGGGCGACGTGGTCGCCGTCACCGTCCTCTACAAGGCTAAGGCCACCGACGACGACGCCTACACCATCGTGAAGAAGGCCGAGACCGTCGAGGGCGAGGTCAGCGCTTGGAAGGAGAGCGAGACCGTCACTGTGGACGGCGTTGCTCAGAAGGTCTACAACAAGGCCGCTACCTTCATGCTCACCGGCACCGCCATTCCCGACGAGGACAACACCATCACCACCTTCAAGGACACCGGCAACACCTATATCGGTGAGGAAGTCTGCCTCTACATGGTCAACGGCTATGTGGGCGCCGCTGTCCAGACCTCTGAGTCTGCCAGCAACTACTCCCTGGTCACCGAGGTCAAGGGCGGCGTCAGCACCACCGGCGGTGTGTTCTCCGGCCTGGAGCTCCAGGTGATGGACGGCGAGGGCAAGACCTCCATCATCAAGGTTCACAAGGACAGCGTTTCCGGCGCGCAGAGCACCGATTACTCCGTGGGCGACATCGTCACCTACACCACCACCAGCGACGGCCAGGCCAAGGTCACCAAGGAAGGCGCCATCAGCTACACCGACCTGGGCGCCTATGACGACGAGAAGAAGACCTTCGGCTCCGGCACTTCCGCTGCCGCCGCCAACGCCGCCACCCTGGTCACCAACGACTGCGTCGTCTTCATGGAGACCAAGCAGACCGGCGGAACCACCGCTGTACCCGCCGCTGCCGATATGACCGGCAGCGACAACCTCCTTCTCTCCGGCGCTGAGTACAAGGTCTATCGGCTCCGCGACCTGAAGAGCTTCGGCATCGGCGGCACCACCTCCACTCCCAAGAAGGGCGTGACCACCGTCATCAACAAGGACGGCAAGGTCGTGGCTGCCTTCGTCAACTACCAGGGCAACCCCAACGGCGCCAGCGACACTAAGGTCTACGGCATCGTCAGCGCCTTCAACGGCCGCATCAAGGACTACTACACCTACACCGTGCAGTCCAACGGCGAGAGCTACACCGTCAACGTGGATGTGGCCTCCGGCGCGCCCCTGAGCAAGGGCGACCTGGTCTTCTTCGACCGCACCAGCGACGACAACTATAACGCCAACGATGTGACCAAGGTCACCCTCGGCGCTCAGACCATCGCTGTTTGGACCAAGGAGGCCGAGGCCACCAACGTGACCTACTACACCGGCACCGTGGCCCAGGACGGCAACATCAAGGGTATCGGCCAGAAGACCGACGCTCTGGAGAAGGATGCCCCCATCATCTACGTGGACACCAAGAACGACAAGTCCGAGGCTGAGGGCTCCATCACCGCCTTTGATGCCGTTACTGGCTATGCCAACGCCATTCTCATCAAGGACGCCACCAGCGGCAAGGTCAAGGCCATCTTCGTGGAGACCTCCAACGAGGAGAACATCAACGGCGTGACCCCCACTCAGGGTACTCTGTCCGCCGCTGACATCCTGGCCATGGAGGACGGCACCTTCGTGCCCTCCGACAAGACCGCTCTGGCCAGTTCCGCTGCCGCCAATGAGCTGCGCGTGTTCAAGTTCACCGCTGACACGACCAACGACAAAGTCAAGCTGGAGATCAAGGACAGTTCCAACACGGTCGTCTACACCGAGACTGCCACTCTGACCAGCGCCGACGGCGAGGGCCACTACTTCTGGGTCGCCGTGGGCAAGCTGAGTGTGACTGGCGCCAACAGCACCAAGACTGGCTCTTGGGCTACGGACGCCGACGGCAACACCGTTACCGCCGCGCCCGCCGGCAGCTATACCTACACCATCACTGCTGGTACCGATGGCTCCACCTACGGCGCCACCCTTTCCAGCGGCAGCTTCACCATCTGATCTTAACTGCCTTCGCAGTAGATCGGCTGTAAATAAAAACAAGCCCCGAACCGTTTGGTTCGGGGCTTGTTTTACACGGAGAAAGGGAAGGGCCGCCTGTTATCTCAATTTCCGGATCAAATAGTTGATGCGAAGCTCCTTGAAATCCTGATCGAACTTTTTCGCAAGGTATTCGGTTAAGCCGTCTGAGAGCATCAGGTTCTTTTTTAGCAGTGTCAAGATCCCCTCATAGCTAAAATTCCTTTCCACGCAGGTAAATGCAGCCGCACCCAGCGTCTGCCCAATTTCAGTCAGCTCCTCTTTGGCGATGTCGCCCGGCATATCCAGCGTCAGCTCCGGATTAAAACGCAACACATACTGCTCCCATATGATGTCTATCATATATTTGACCTGCAGCAGATTTTCCTTTTCCAGCTCCCGGATCTTCGCAAAAGCAAGATAAGGGCGCAGAAGGCTCTGGAGGTGAACGTCTACCTGCTTTTGCAGCTTTTTATCAAACAGGTCGATAGCGGCCTCTTTTTCAATTTCTCCCTGTTTGATCCCGTTCTGTATTTGGTTTAACAGGGCGAAATACCTCTTACCCCATTTTTCTTTTCGTAGCTCAGGGGAATCGAAATCCAGATTCGCCGCCTTGCCGGCCCAGTTTGGGTCTATTTCCTTGATTTTTTTCAACTCATTTTCAATTTTGCTCAGCATAGGGCTTATCCCTCCATTTTTACAACCAAAGTAAATTCATCCGGCTTTTTTTCGGCATCTCTTGCGGATACCAACTGATATAAATGTTCCTTATAGACCTTATGAGACTTGCTTGAAGCCAATACCTTTAATTCAGGCGATAGGGGATGTCCACAAATCGTCCCCACGTCTATCACTTCTTTTTCCACACGATAAAAAATATCCGATATTTGATATGGATCCTTATCTGTATGTGACGTTTTCCTTTTGGCGCGGCTATACTGCGTCCGATAAATGCGATAGCCGTATGGCGTGAGGTCATAGTATCTGTATTTCCTGATCTTCCTCTGATCCACGAGCCCTACGTCCACCAGCAGTTTCATTTCCCGAAACAGGTTGGATCGATCCATTCCAACGTCTTCCGCCATTTTGATCTGTTGAGCGGTTCCGTGCTGATACAGGTATTCTATGATCTTCGGGAAATACTTTCGGCCCGCTACGACTTGAAGCTGCCGATCTTGCTTTGCTTTTTCTTCCTGGCGCTTCAATTCGTCATATTTTTCCTGGAACATTCCATAGTAGTAAAATCGGATGGAATGTTTTTTTCTCGTGTAACTGCGCAGTCCGCCGGCGACTCTTCCCACCGCCTCAATCAGCGCCTCTCGCTGCGGCAAGGAGCCCTCTTCTTCCAGGTGGGAAAGGGCCTGCCCCACCTGATCCGCAAATTCAGTTAGGCTCTGATGCAATTCTGCCACGTCCAAATCTTCCTGCGTGAACTGGATAAGGGCATCGCTGATACTTTTTTCCGTAGGAAGGACATTCTCCTTTGTGCTGATCGTAGTCTGTTGATTTTTCATATTTGATTTTCCTTACAGTGTTTTATATTGGAGCTCCGGTATTGCAGTTCCATAGGACGTTGGGAGCTCTACTGTCAGCGTGCAACCCCGGCAGCTATCCGGCGCGCCGCAGCCACGAAATTCTTTGCGTATGCACCCCATGTGCCCGTTTGCCAAATATGCCGCCACCAGCGGTGCTCTCTCGGCAGGGCTCGTCTTACCGCCCAAGACCGCACAGGTATTACACAGCACCACGTCACACATTCCCTTTTCTGTATCGGACAGACTTCGGAGCAACCGATCTTCGCCCTGTGAAAAAACGATATGCAGCAGCAGGGTGAGCTTATACCGCTCCAACGCATACTTCAGATATCCGCTCTCAAAAGTATCCGCGCATATCATCATGCCGATCCGTCCTACATGGGGAACATGGAGCACATAGAATTTATTGTCCGCTTCGATGGGCTCATAGCGGAGGGCTCTCCTGTTCCCCTTTGAGGCGTCAAGCTCGAAAGCCCACTGCTTATTATACCCAAACACGCAGTTGCCATCGCTGTCCAAAACGAGCAGCTGATTGACCCACTTTCCGTCGCGCTCATATTCCGAGGTGGGAAGGAAAACCAATCCGGGGCGACGATTTCCATATCCCTCCTGTAAATAGGCGGCGCTTTGTGCGATGCAGGAGGGCGAGGCCATCATCTCGGGAAAGAGAAGAATGTGCGCATTCTCCGCCCTCGCGGCGTCTATCGTCCGTTTGACCCGCTCTGTGATCTCATTGGCCTTCGTCTCAGAATAGCGAACATAGAAGTTATCCTCGCCCGGCTTCGTGCCGGCCTTAAAGGGTGCCTGGCTGCTCAGGGGGGACATTATGAGCTTCAGCGGCTCTTTGTCGCAAAGAGTCACAAGCAGATGCTCCGCCTCCCATTTCGACCCGGGCGGCACCCACAGATAATGCCGCAAAAAGCTCAGCGGGTCGCGCTGGAGGCTTTCCGAGCTTCGGAAACCTCCCTTTTCCCAATCACACGGAAGCCGCGGTATGATATCCCCAAACTCTGACCGGGTCCGGGGGTTGAGGGATACAAGCATCTCGATGTAGTCCGACACATCTACAGCCTTTAATTCATTCCTGGCAAAATCAGAATCCGAAACGTCAAAAACGGGGTGGGGGCGGGTAAAGCTCCGGCTGTTGGCGGGCCACTCCATCAGGTCGTCCACAGCCACAGCCACACATAGGATGAGCACCCAGTCGACCGGCTCGCACTTCAGGGCTTCCTCAAGCGTGACAAGGATCTCTTCCGTCAGCTCCGCGCAGAGGGTCGGGCGCGCTTCATCCGCGCGCAAAAAGGGGAAACGGGTCTTGACGTCCTCTATTCTATCCTCCCAGCAATTTGCCGCCTGTTTATACAGCTTTTCCTTTGCATCGTCATCCAACTGCTCTATTCTCCAACACAAAACGGTCAGCAGATCGTAAAATGTGCCGCCGTGCACCAGCTCATATTTAGGGTCATCTTCTGGCATTTCTCTATCGCCTCTATTTCTATCCCCTTGAGGGGAATCTTTTTTCAATTCAAATATACCACAAGACAAGCAGAAATGCAAGAAAATTGTTGTGTTTTTGTTGTATTCTTCTGCGTGCCGGTGCTGGCTGGCACCCTGACCAGCGCCGACGGCGAGGGCCACTACTTCTGGGTCGCCGTGGGCAAGCTGAGTGTGACTGGCGCCAACAGCACCAAGACTGGCTCTTGGGCTACGGACGCCGACGGCAACACCGTTACCGCCGCGCCCGCCGGCAGCTATACCTACACCATCACTGCTGGTACCGATGGCTCCACCTACGGCGCCACCCTTTCCAGCGGCAGCTTCACCATCTGATCTTAACTGCCTTCGCAGTAGATCGGCTGTAAATAAAAACAAGCCCCGAACCGTTTGGTTCGGGGCTTGTTTTCTCCCTTACCGCAGGGCGATGTAGTGATAGCGTGTATTCTTGGCGTTGACCTGATTCCAGCCCTCATGGCACACCCGGAACCCTTGCTCCGTCACCTCCGCCGCCAGGCCGTTGTTGGTGCCGTTGATGGGACAGCCCGGCATAAACAGGCCGCCGCTGGTGGCGTTGTAATTGGTGAAATAGCCCATCCGTCCGCTCTGGTCACACAGCAGCACTACCGCAGGCTTGAATCCCAACTCGATACTCCGCTCTGCCGCCCCGCTTCCGGCATAACTTCCGGTAACGAAGATCTCATCCAGGCGTTGAAAGTTCTCGTTGAATTCCTCCCGCAGAAAGTCATCCTCCGGCTCCCAGATGTGGAGCTGGTAGTTCTCCGTTTTTTTGCTTGACATAGTCAAACCTCCCTTCAAACCGGGAGAAACAGCGCAGAAAGATACCCGAAAACGGCAAACACCGTCTTCGGGGCCTTTTTGCGCTTTTTCCCCATTTTTCGCTCGCTTTTACGCAGTAAATTGCGACTGTGATTTCTCTCCGGTCTACCAAATGTCTACCAAAATCCCCCTTCAAACCACTGTCCCCCAAGGGCTTCAAAAATTACCAATATTTGGTGTCTACCAGATGTCTACCACCATCACTTTTCCGGCCGGGAAACGCTGTTTCCCGGCCGTTTTTTATGCTTTTTCTCACTTTTGTGGCCGCACCAGTGGTGTCATACTTGGAAAGCAACAGAAAAAGTCCTTATTTTTCAAGGCTTTCAAGCGACAAACTTCGTCAAAATAAAAAAGGAGGAAACAATCCATGAACAACCTCAAGCGCGTCCTCAGCCTGGGTCTCGTGGGCACCATGCTTGCCGGCATGATGGTCATGGGCGCCAGCGCTGCGGAGTTCACGGACGGCGAGAAGATCGAGCACGCCGACGCCGTGAGCACTCTGGTTGCCCTGAAGATCGTCGACGGTAAGCCCGACGGCTCCTTCGATCCCGAGGGCAACGTGACCCGTGCCGAGATGGCCAAGATGATCGCCACCGCCATGAACGGCGGCAACGAGGCCAACACCGGCGTAAAGACCAACCCCACCTTCACCGACATCAAGGGCCACTGGGCGGAGAGCTACATCGAGTACTGCTCCGACATGAAGATCATCTCCGGCCGCGGCGACGGCACCTTCGATCCCGGCGCCAACGTCACCGGTCTCGAGGCCACCAAGATGGTCCTCACCGCCCTGGGCTACGCCGCTGACGCCTATCAGCTCACCGGCGCCACCTGGGCCACCCGTACCGACGAGCTGGCCCGTCAGGCCAGCCCCAAGCTGTACGAGGATCTGGAGACTGTCATGATGGCCAATGCCGCCACCCGTGACACCGCCGCCCAGCTCATCTGGAACGGCCTGCAGAACACCACCAAGCAGGTTCGTCCCACCACCGGCGTGAACACCGGCTCCATCGAGTGGACCTACGAGGACGGCCAGATGATGCTCACCGAGCGTTACGGCGCCCAGATCTTCGAGGGCACCTTCGAGGGCAACTACAACACCAGCGCCACCGGCGCTGCCAAGGGCGAGATCCAGATCAAGGGCCGCCTGCGCGGCGCTGCCGAGGTGGCCGCCAACGGCAACCCCATCAGCCCCACCACCGCCAACTTCCCCTCCGATCTGGACATCTCCTTCATCGGCGAGAAGTTCAAGGTCATCTTCAAGGATGGCAACGGCGGCCAGAAGAACGCCCCCGATAAGAAGGACACCATCTACGGCGTGTTCAACATGGACGAGACCAAGGTCTACCGCATCACCAAGGGCGACCTGCAGGACGCCAAGGACGAGGTCAATAACGGCCGCATCAAGTTCGGCGACGTACTCTACGACGTGGCCGGCGTAGATGAAAACGACAAGGCCGTGATCTGGAACTACGGCAATACTGCCGACACCCTCGGCTCCACTGTCCACGGCTCCGCCGCTGACGCCACCAAGGTCGAGTTTGCCACCTGGATCAACACCGCCGCCAACGGCCTGCGTGTGAAGTCCACTGACACCATCAAGTTCATCACCGACGACAACGGCGCCATCTGCAAGGCTTACGTTGAGACCTGGACTCCCTCCACCGTCCTGTCCAAGACCAGCAGCAAGGTTCAGCTGGAGGGCGTGGGCTCCAAGGATCTGGAGAACGTCCGCTTCGTGGGCGATGAGGCCGGCAAGGACGATCTGGTCGCCACCGCCGCCTTCTACAACGGCTCCAACGCTGAGCAGCAGGTGAAGAAGCTCACCACCGTCGAGGGCAAGGTCGAGGCCAAGGACGGCGACAAGCTGCGCATCGACGGCACCTGGTACGACAAGTCCGCCAACTTCAAGGCTCTCAGCGACTACGCCACCACCACCTTCAACGTGGGCGACGAGTACAAGCTGGTTCTCGAGGGCGAGAAGTACTACGTGGCCGGCGCCACCATCTCTGCCGAGACCGACTTCGCCATGGTTCTGCGCACCCAGAAGGGCATCACCGACCAGGTCAAGCTGCTCCTGGCCGACGGCTCTGAGAAGACCTTCTCCGTGCACAAGGACTCCACCGTAAAAGTTATCACCAATAGTACCAGCACCGTGAACGGCAACGAGATCGCGATCAATGAAGATGCCGGCGCCGTCATGGTCAAGTACGAGACCCTGCGCAACGGCACCGAGGTCAAGATGACCCTGGTCGCTCCTGTGAAGGATGCCAGCGGTACCACCACCCACACCTTCAACAAGAACACTAAGGTTCTGACCACGATCAACGGCAGCAATCCTGCTGTGACCCAGGTGGTTTCCGCCGACGCCATCGCCTTCATCTACTTCGTTGATGAGAATGATGCCACCAACAGCAAGTGGAAGGTGTTCAACGCCAACACCACCAGCTCCATTAACGCCAAGGATGAGACCAATGCCTATGTGGGCACCAAGAGCGACAAGGTGGCCGCCTTTGCTCTGACCACCACCACCATGCCCACCGGCGCCGGCGACAGCAGCCGCTACGGCTTCGTCACCGGTAAGGTGGAGACCACCTACGGCTCTGACAACGAGAAGGGCACCGAGTTCACCGTTTGGAACGGCGACGAGAGCGACACCGTCCTGGTGGAGGGCACCTCCGCCGTGACCAAGGGCGCTTTCGTGAAGTACACCATCAGCGACAGCGCCATCTCCAGCACCGAGTTCGAGGCTCTGTCTCCCTCCATCGTCAAGGTGAAGGAGCACGACACCGCCCGTAAGCTGGTCATCACCACCACCGAGACCTACGGCGTCAACGGCGTTATTGCCGGCACCGACACCTCCTACCGCATGAATGACGACACCGTGATCATCGGCGTGAAGATGGACGGCAACAAGGCCTCCACCAACAACACCATCCAGAAGTACACCCAGATCTCCGGCAGCGACTTCAACAATGCCGCTCTGGTTCTGGGCACCGGCGACGAGGCTGACCTCATCAAGGCCATCTATGTGGACGAGGACAACAAGATCGACGGCAGCGGCGCCGCTTCCGCCCCCGTGACCGTGGGCAACGCCACCGACGTCACCCAGGCCGGCGTGAAGGTCACCGCCGTGGCCGACAAGACCAGCGCCAGCGTTAAAGAGAAGGTCAAGTACACCGTGACCGTCTCCGGCACTGCTGGGACTGGCGCCGCGGACGACACCATCACCCTGGCCATCACCGGCCTGAGCGGCGCTACTGCTCTGGCCCCCACCAGCGGCACCAACTGCACTGTCAGCGGCCTGGTCATCACCATTACCGCTGATGACGTCGCCACCAGCGGCACCTTCACCGTGGAAGGCACCGTGACCGGCGCTGTGTCCGCCACTCTGACCGGCGCGGCTGCGTAATCAGGTTTTCCTGACCTGACTCAGCTGTAAAGCAAAAAAGACCGTCCCCGGGATCACTCCCGGGGACGGTCTTTTTCCCTGTTCCCTCTCAGCCAAAGGCCCAAAAGTGGTAGCTGCTGCCCTCCTGGTTGCAGTAGGTGCCCTGGTAGCGCTGGATGACGGTAAAGCCGCGCTCCGTGACGGTGACCCCGCCGCTGGGGTTGTCCCGTAGGGCCAGGCCGCCGTAGCTGCCCGAGCCGCTGATGGCCAGGTACTGCCCACCGCTGGCCATCAGTACCGCCTGGGGGTGGAACCCCAGGTCGATGTCCCGGCTGGCCGCCCCGTCGCCCACATACACCCCCGCCGCCATGCGGGCCATGTGGCCGTCGATGGCCTCAAAGTTCTCGTTGAACTCGGTGCGCAAAAAGTCGTCTTCCGGCTCCCAGGTGTGAAGGCCAAAATTCAGGGTCAAATTGCTTGACATTGTTATCATTCCTCCTCAAAAGAGGTGAAGAGGGGGGAAAAGTTTCCTCCAAAGTGCGAAAATTCTGGCCCGGGGGAAGGTGCGTGCCTTTGCGGGACACTTTTTGCGGTTTTCACCACTCCCTTTGAAGGGAGGTTTATCTATGTCAAGTCACAAAACAGAGCATTACAAGCTCCATACCTGGGCGGCGGGGGACGATTTCCTGCGGGAGGAGTTCAATGACAATTTTGAGGCGCTGGACGCCTCAGTCCGAATGGTCACCGGGGCCTACGCCGGGGACGGCGAGGCCCAGCGCGTCATCCACCTGGGCCTCACGCCCCTGGCGGTGCTGCTGGTGACCCAGGACGGCGTGATACGCAGCGGCAGCAACACCAGCTACACCTATGGCGGCCTGGCCCTGCCCCAGCGGCCCGCCCGCACCCCCGACAACAAGCCTGCGGTGGAGATCGTGGAGAACGGCTTCCGGGTGGGCAGCCGCCTGCAAGGCAACTACATTTGGACCAACTGGGGTGCGGATACCTACCACTACATCGCCTTCTATTGAGCCCCGCCGAATTGACGCGGGAAAAGAACCCCCGGACGATCTCTCGTCCGGGGGTTCTTTTTTTAGTGCTTGCAGATTGCGTTAAGAGGTTTAGGCGATGTTGATGGTCACAGTGATCTCGCCAACCTGAACGCCGCCCACCTTAACAGTCACCTTCACAGTGCCGTTGGCGGAGTTGGTCAGGCCGGCAGCAGTCTTGACAGTGATGGTAGTGCCGCTCACAGAAGCGATCACCTTGGTGTCGTCAGCAGACTCGACAGTCACGGTCTTGTCGGTGGCGTTGTCGGGCTTGATGTTGGAGACGGTGATCGCATCGGCAGCCGTGTCAGCGGCGGTGATCTCGACGGCGTCCTTGCTCAGGTCGGCGCTGGTCACAGCCACGGCGGGAGCCTTCTCCTCATTGCCCAGGGCAACCTCGTTGCCGTTGACGTCAGTGTCGTTGTTGGCGTTGAAGATGATGGCCACGATCTTGTTGGTCTTCTCAGTGTCGAAGACCAGCTTGGCGTTGGCATAGCCCTTGGTCTCGGGGAAGGCGCTGATGCCCACATCGTCCAGGCCCTTCTTGTTGTCGCGATCCACGTAAACGATGACAGCGTCCTTATCCAGGGCGTTGACCTTGGCGTTCTCGCCGTCCTTGGCCTCGAAGACGCCGCTGGCCAGGGTCTTCTCCAGCTGACCCTTCACGTAGTAGCTCAGGGTCTTGTCGCTCTCGGAGTAGCTGTCCACGGCCACGTCCAGCACGCTGTTGACAGCGGCGGCAGTGACGTTGGCAGCCAGGACCTTCATCTCGCCGGTGGTCTTGTCGTACAGCTCGTCGCTGGTCTCCTTGAAGGAGATGTAGGCGCCCTTCTTCAGATCCAGCTTGCTGGCGTCGGAGCCAACGTAGTCAGCGTCGACCTTGATGGTCTTCTCGCCGTCCTGGGTCCACACGGTGGCCTGCTTGTACTGCTCGTCGCCCACCTTCACGGTGCGCAGGTCGGTGGTGATCATGCCGTACAGGGTGTCGGCAGTGGCGCCGCCGGGCACGCGGCCCAGATCAACGTAAGCGTAGAGGATACGGCCGGAGGAATCCTTCACGTAGGCAACGTCCTTGGCCTCGTCCTTTCCAGCGGCGTCGGTGGCCTTGATGTCGCCCAGGTTGCGCAGGCTGTAGTACTTGTAGTCGGCGGTGGCGTCGGCGCTGGTGTTCACGAAGAGAACGGCGTCGGAGGCGGCCACAGCCACATCGCCCAGCATCTTGGTGTCGTCATCCCACACCAGGTCGCCGCCGGTGACCTTCACGAAGCTGGCGTCCTTATCGCTCTGGCCGTTGGCAGCAGTGGTGCTCTGAGCGGTCTTGATCTTGATGGTGCCGTCGTTGGTGACGGAGTACTTGATGAGGTTGGAGATAGCAACGCTGTCCTTCGCCAGCTGAATGTCGGACTTCTCGTCCACATTGTAGGTGGGCTTGCTTCCGTCGGGCTTCAGCAGCTGCACGCGGCCCTGATCCATCTTGGTGGCGTCCCAGTTCTTGCCGTTGGAGGCGATGACCAGAGCCCAGTCGGAAGCGCCGCTCTCCAGCTCGTTCACCACGGCCACGAAGCCGTTGACCAGGTAGGCGGCCACGGTGTTGCCGATGTTGCCGTCGAAGCCGGTGTAGGCGTCGTCCACCACGTTCTTGTAGTTGCCCAGGTTCTCCTCGCGGATCTTGTAGTTCTCGCTGTCGATGGCCACGGACTTGGTGCCCTCGAAGGAGGTGATCTCGCCCTCCACCACCTCGGCCTTGGCCACGGTGTAGTGAGCGTCGTCGGTCTTGGTCTTCTCAGCGTAGATGCTGGTGACCACGACCACGTCGTTCTTCTTCAGGCCCTCGGCCACATCGTTGTCCTCCAGGTCGATGGTGCCGATGCCGGACAGGGTGATCTTGCTGGAGGTGACGGAGGTCACCTTGGCCAGGTAGGACTGCACCAGGTAAATGTCGGTGACCTTGTTGTCGTCGTTGATGACGACCTTGATGGCGTCGCCGTTGACCTTCTTCAGGTCGTCCTGAATGGCCTTGGCGGTGGTGTAATCCTTGCTGGACTCGCCATAGTTGGTGTGGACGGTCACCTTGTCGTCGATCTCATAGAGAGTACCGGCAACCTTGATCTTGCCCTTCTTCAGGTCGTCCTTGGCGTCGGCCACGTCGTTCAGAGTGGCCTTGACCACCTGGGACTTGTTGGCGTTGAACACGCCGAGGATGGTGTCCTTCTTGTCGGGGCCGGTGACGCCGCCCTTGCCCTCTTTGTAGACGACCTTGACAGTCTCGCCGATGTTGGAGATGTCGAAGTCAGAGGGGAAGCTCCAGTTGTCCACCACGATCTCGCCCTCGGTGGTGGTAGCGCCGGTCTTCTCATTGCCCTTGAACTGGCCTTCCTTGACCTCGGCGTCATAGCGCTGCTTGAGCAGGCTGGTGCTGTTGGTCACGTAGGTCCACTCCACGCCGCCGCCGCTGGTGGTGGTGGGCTGCACGGTGCGGGTGCGGTTCTGCAGACCGTTCCAGATGAGCTGAGCGGCGGTGTCGCGGCTGGCGTTGGCAGCCATCATGACGCCGGCCAGATCCTCGTACATGTTGGGCTCGCCCTCCTGGGTGCCGGTCATGGTGCGGGCGACCTCGTCGGTGCGCACGGCCCACTGGGCGCCGGTCAGCTTGTAAGCCTCGGCGTCAAAGCCCATGGCGGTCAGCACCATCTTGGTGGCCTCGAGACCGGTGACGTTGGCGTCGGGATCGAAGGTACCGTCGCCCCGGCCGGAGATGATGCCCAGGTCGGCGCAGTACTCGATGTAGCTCTCAGCCCAGTGACCCTTGATGTCGGTGTAGGTGGGAGTGGTCTTGGTGCCGGTGTTGGCCTCGCTGCCGCCGTTCATGGCGACGGCGATCATCTTGGCCATCTGGCTCCGGGTCACGTCGCCCTCGGGATCGAAGCTGCCGTCGGGCTTGCCGTCGACGACCTTCAGGGCAACCAGTACGTTCACGGCTTCGTCGTGCTGGATCTTGTCGACGTCCGTGAAGTCCGCGGCGCTGGCGCCCATGACCATCATGCCGGAGAGCATGGTGCCCACGAGACCCAGGCTGAGGACGCGCTTGAGGTTGTTCATGGATTGTTCCTCCTTTTTTATTTTGGCGGGTTCGCCCTACCCCTAAAATCCCTGGAAACTTAGTGTTCCCAGTACTTTCAGGGAAGTATGACACCACTGGTGCAGCCGTAAAAGTGAGGAAAAGCATAAAAAACGGCCGGGAAACAGCGTTTCCCGGCCGGAAAAGTGATGGTGGTAGACATGTGGTAGACACCAAATATTGGTAATTTTTGAAGTCCTTGGGGGACAGTGGTTTGAAGGGGGATTTTGGTAGACATTTGGTAGACCTGAGAAATTTGCAGTCGCACAGTAATGTGCGAAAGCGGAGAAAAAGGACGAAAAAAGGCCCAGTCCAACTGGACTGGGCCTTTTGAGGGGACGCTTAGGGAATGACCACCAGGCGGATCTTGCCGCCCTGCGCCGCGGGGCGGTCGTAGTAGACGGTGAGCTGGTCGGCATAGCCGCGGGCGGCCTCCAGGCCGGTTTCACCGGGGGCGAACCAGGTTTTGGTGGAGTTATTGTAGCACTGCACTTTGTCGGACACGGGCCAGGAGACCCCGGCCACAGTAACGGTCATGTCGTCCATGTCGAAGCTGGCACGGGCCACGCCGGTGATGGCGGTGAGATAGACCGTGGCGGCCACCTTACCGTCGGCGGTGTAGGCCACGCCGCCGGGAACCTTGTTGCGGACGGTGGAGAGGAAGGTGCCGGCGGGAGTAGTGGTCTCCGCGCCCTTGTCGCTGCCCTGCCTGACGCAGAGGGTGGGGGCGCCTTCCGTTTTATAACCTATAATGATAGGATTGCCGTTTCCGTCGTAGACGATGACCTCTTCTGTCACCGGGTTTCCATCCTCGTCGGTCAGAGGCTTGCCGTCTTTATCCAGCACAGCCTTTTCCTCGGTCTTATATTCGGGGATCCGCTTCCCGCTTTCATATTTAAAATACCCGTACTGGTAAGCGTCGCCGGTGACGTCATTGAGCACCAGGCAGTTGATGCGCCCGGTGGAGTCGGTGGAGGTAAAGGCGATCTTGTCCCGGGAGACGGTGGCGGGGAGCTGGTCGTAGCTCACAGCCACCATGTCGCCCTTCTCCACCCGGTCATAGACCACCACGTTCTCGGAGAGGACTTTATCTCCCACGGTGCGCGTAGCCACATCCAGATTTCCGCGGGGGGTGGAGCCGGAGACCAGAGCGAGACTCAGGTGGCCGGAGGTGGAGCTGGTGACGGTGACCAGCTGGTTGTTGTAGCGGTCTTTGGCGGCGGAATGGACTTCGCCGGTGACTTCCAGGCCGCTCTGAAGGAGCTTGACGGTGGCGGTGGTATCCGTGACGGTGGCCACGCCCACGGCGTTTCCGGTCACGGTGTCGGCGGAGACCACGCCGGCCACCTGGTGCTCTATGGTGAGCAGAAGGGTGATCTTGTCCCCGGGCTTGAAGGCGGCCAGGTCGCTGCGGGCGGAGGCGAGCACGTCAAAGGACTGGCCCATGAGCTTGACGGTGATGGGGGCCTGGGGGCTGGGAGTGACGCTCTCATAGACGCCGGTGAGCTTCAGGTCGGAGACCTGAATGACCCGGGTGCCCGCGTCCCAGGTGGCCACGTCCCACTGGCGGATGTCAGAGGCGTCGGCCGCCACGCCGTTTTTGAACATGGTGTACGTCCCGCCATTGGCCAGGGCGGCAAAGGGATTGGCGCTTCCGTTGGGGGCGGTGCGGGCCACCATGGAGGTGGCGGAATCGGGGTCGGTGGAGGGGAAGAAGAGATAGGAGAGTTTGCCGTTGGCTCCATAATGGAGGGTGACGGAGGTGGAGGACTTGACGTTGGTATAGACCTCGCGCCAGGTGGTGGTCTTTCCGTCGCGGTAGACTGTGGTGTCGGGCTCCACATCCAGCCGGTCGCCGCCGGAGATGGTGAGGTAGGTGGCCTGGGTGGAGATGATGTTCACCGTGCGGCTGCTGGCGCCCTCCTTGCGCTGGAAGGCCAGGAGCTTGCCGTCGGAATCCAGGATGGCCTTGCCCTCAAAGCCCTCCAGCGCGGCGTCGAAGACCCGGTCGGTCTTATAGGTGCCCTTGGTGGTCTGCACGGCGCCGGTGGTGCCGTCGTCAGCGGTGGCGTCCACGTCCAGGACAATGCCGCCCTCCTCCTCTTTTCCGCCCATGGAGACCAGGTAGCTGTCCTTGGAGTCCTTGGGCTCGGTAAAGTAGAGGTTATAGAAAAGGGTGGCGGCCTGGGCCCGGGTGAGGGTTTCGGTGGGGCCGACGTAAAGATCATCGGTGAGGCCGACGGAGGCGGCGGTGGAGATATAGCCGTCATACCAGGCCATGCCGAAGCCCACATTGGAGTCGTTGTAACCCAGCACCCGTATAAGGATGGTCACTGCCTCGGCAAAGGTGATGGGATCGTCGGGATGGAAGCAGCCGGTGGCGTCGCCCCGGATGATCCCGGGGGTGGCGTTGTCGCCGGTGCCGGTGGACTGGGTGGCCACATTGATGTAGCCCCGGGCCCAGTAGGTGGAGGGGACGTCCTTGAAGATGGTGCGGCCCTCCTGGGTGGGCACCTCGTCGGCGCGGTCCAGGGCCCGGACAGCCATAGCGCAGAACTCAGCCCGGCTCAGGGTGCCGCTGGGGTTAAAGAGCCCATCGCCTACGCCGTCGGTGACCTTCATCAGGCGGAGGAACTGAACCGACTCCATAAGCTGAGGATCGGAGATGTCCCGGAAGGGGGTCTGCTGGGCGGCGGAGGCCGCGGGGAGGACGGTAAGGCTCAGGCTCAAGGCCAGGCCCAGGGCAAAAATGCGTTTCAGTTTCATTTGCGTTGTCTCCTTCAATCAATCTGCGCGCAGAGCTTCTACCGGCTGGAGGGCGGAGGCCTTGATAGCGGGGTACAGGCCGAAGATGATGCCCAGGGCCACGGAGATGGCAAAGGCTCCCGCAGTGATACTGGAACCTGGCATCATCACTAACCCGAAGGATAGCTTTGTGACCACCATGGTGCCTATGTAGCCCACGACAATACCCAGGATACCACCGATCCCGCAGATCATAGCCGCCTCAATGAGGAACTGGGTGATAATGCTCCGCCGCTCGGCGCCGATGGCCTTGCGGATGCCGATCTCCCTTGTCCGCTCGGTGACGGTGACCAGCATGATGTTCATGATGCCGATGCCGCCCACCAGCAGGGAGATGGCGGCGATGCCGCCCAGGAAGCGCTGCTGGAGGGCCGCAGCCTCGTTCTGGCTGTCCTGCCACTGCTGGGGATTGTCCACATAGTAGCCGCCGTAGTTGGTGTTGACAATATTGGACAAAAAGCCGTTGAGGTCGGTGACCACCTTGGTGATAGAGTCGGAATCCTTGACCTTCACGGTGTAGTCGGTGATGGACTCGTTGTTGTTGAAGTAACGGGTCATGGAGCTGGGCAGGAGGAGAAGCTGGTCGTTGCGCTTGATGGACTCGCTCATCCAGTAGGAGTCCTCGCTGTTACCCAGGTTCAGCCCGGCGGCCTTGCTCTGGTAGACGCCGATGACCCGGAAGGGCAGACCGTTGACCGAGATGATCTTGTCGATGGGGTCAGCGAAGGAAAACAGGTACTCCGCTGTGTCCGAGCCCAGGATGCACACCTGGCTCATGTTTTGGATCTCCAGATAGCTGAACTCTCGGCCCTTGGCGATCTTGTAGTCATTGCACAGGCCATACTTGTCGTTACCCAGGCGGATCTGGGGGTAATGATCGTCACTGCCCCCTCCGTAGGACACAGACATTCCGCCACCCTCTACCACTACCATACCGCCGCCGTAGTTCCGGTTCCGGGCCAGGGTCTTGGCTCCGTAGGAGATAGTCACGTCCTGGCTCACATAGCCGTTGGGGGTGATGCCCTGGATCTCCTTCATGCCCAGGCAGTAGTCATAGAGCTGCTGGCCCACATTGTTGCTGGAATCCATCCAGTTGTAGGCCGAGACCGACAGGGTGTTGGTACCCATGCTCTCGTAGTAGGCCTTCATGGCCAAGTTCTGGCCCTCGGCATAGGAGACCAGGATGATGACGGCGGCCAGGCCGATGATGATGCCCAGCATGGTCAGAAAGCTACGGCCTTTGTTGGAGGAGATGGATTTCGCGGCCATCTTTACCGCTTGGGAGATATTCACAGGCCCACCTCCTCTCGGGTGCCGTCGGCGATGATCTTGCCGTCCGCGATGCGCACGATGCGCTCGGCGGTGGCGGCGATGCCGTTGTCGTGGGTGATAAGAATGACGGTGGTGCCGTCATCGTGGAGAGAGTGGAGGATCTCCAACACATGGCGGCCCGTCTTGGAGTCCAAGGCGCCGGTGGGCTCGTCGGCCATGATGATGTTGGGGTGGGTGGCGATGGCCCGGGCGATGGCCACCCGCTGCTGCTGGCCACCGGACATTTCGCTGGGCTTATGGCCGGCCCGTTCAAACATGGCCACCCGCTCCAGGGCGGCTTCGCTGCGGTCATGCCGCTTGTCAAGGCCGATGCCCTGATAGATGAGGGGCAGCTCCACATTTTCCCGGGCGGAGAGGGCAGGTATGAGGTTATAGCCCTGGAAGATGAAGCCGATCTGCTTATTGCGGATGTGGGCCAGCTGCCGGTCACTGAGCTCGGTGACATCGGTGCCGTCCAGATGGTAGTCCCCGTAAGTGGGGATGTCCAGACAGCCCAGAATGTTCATGAGGGTGGATTTGCCTGAGCCGGACTGGCCGATGATAGAGACAAACTCCCCCCGGTCGATCTGAAGGCTGACCCCATCCAGGGCCCGCACCTCGCTCTCCTTCCCCTCGTTGTAGATCTTATAGAGGTCTTTAATATCAATCAGCATGGCGGCCTCCTTAGCCCCAGGCCTGCTGTACGAAGTAGTTGACGAAGATGGTCTCTCCGCCTTTCAGACCGGACTTGATCTCCACATTATAATTGTCGGAAAGGCCGGTCTCCACGGGCACGGCGTAGTAGCCGTCCTCCTGAGAGGGATAGGTGGGGGTCTCGCCTGGCATGAGCTCGGGAATGGGCACATCCACAGCGTTATCCGGTTTGGCCTCCGCCTGAACGAAGACCACCGAGGCGGTCTCCCCGTCCTCCAGGGAAACGTACTTTACGCTCTGCATGGGCACCACCAGGCAGTTTTCAGACTGGCTGGTGACGAAGGAGTAGCTCAGCCACATGCCCTCCAGCAGGCTTCCGTCGTAGTTGTCCACCTCCAGGGTCACCGGGTAGTTGGTCATACCGGAGCCCATGGAGTCGCCGGAGAGGGACATGTCGATCTTGGTGACCACACCGTAGAAGCTGCTGCCGTCGCCCCGGCTGGACTGGAGATCCACACCCATGCCGGGCTTGACGTAGGCGATGTTCCGGTCGTCCACGCTGATGGTGACCACCATAGTAGTATTGTTGGAGATGGTGATGACGGTGTCGCCGCTTTTCACCTCTCCGCCCTCCACCAGAGTGCAGGAGGTGACGGTGCCGTCAATGGGGGCCACGGCGTCAAAGTCCTGAAGGGCCTCCTGGGCGGTCTCCAGCGCCTTCTGGGCGTCGTCTACCGCCTTCTGATTCTCCTCCAGAGTCTTGCGGAGATTGCGGATCTCCTCGTCGATGGTGTCCGAGCTCATCACCAGCAGCACATCGCCGGCCTTCACGTCGGCATAGCGCAGCAGGTTGGTGCTCACCATGGGGCCGCCGGCCTCGGTGACCACCTCCCGTACCTCGTAAAACTCCGTTTTGCCGTTTTCGTAGGGATAGATGGGCGCGCCGTAGGCGTCCACCAGCGCGGCGGTCGCATTCATGCCCTCTGTCAAGGTGCCCGGGTTGTCAAAAACCACGATGACCTCGAAGTGGTCGGCCCCCTCCGGCGATATGTAGTGAACTTTGTTAATGGTTTCCACTTTACCGGTGAAGCCGCCCATGACCGCGGGGATGGAGACGCTCACGTCCTGCCCCACGCTGATGGCGTTTTCATAGGCGTAGCTGAAATAGAGGGAGAGCTTCAGCTTCCGGTCGTTGACCAGAGTGCATACCGTGGCGCCCTTGGCCACATCCAGGCCCTCGGTAAATTTGCCCACCTCGGTGATCTTGCCGTCAAAGGGGGCGCGGACAGTCAGGTTGTTCTGCTGTTTATAGAGGTCGTTGATGTCCTTCTGGGTGTCGGCGATGCGCTCCTGGGCGGTACGCAGGGCGTCCTGCCGGGAGGTGACCTCGTCCTGAGCGGCCTGAGAGAAGATGGTGTAAAGGGGTTGGCCCGCCGTCACCACGTCGCCGGCGTTGACATAGAGCTGCTGCACCGTGCCGGACTGGGTGAGGGTGATGGCCGCGGATTCCTTGGCCCGGGCGGAGCCGGAGCCCTGGACGGAGGAGGTGATGGAGCCCAGATTCACCTCGGTGGTCTGCATCTCGGTCTCGATCTCTTCCGTTTTGTTCAGGAAGCCGTAGAGGAAGTACCCCCCCACGCCCAGGGCCGCCAAAACGACGACGGCGATCACGGCGCTGCGGATCTTCCGTTTGTTCTGCTTCTTTTTCACGCTGCTGGTCTTGTTGATAGCTTGGGTGGGGGTGGTCTGCTGGGCCACCGGGGTCTGTTGTTCGGACATAGCGTTCCCTCCTGCGTGTTCTTGATCGTCCTTCATTATAGTTCTCTTCCATTCCGGAAACAAGGACAAAGCGGTAACAAATTCTTAAAAAATTCTGACGTTGTTACCTTAATAATATATATAGACGTTTTAGGGCGGGGAAAAGTTCCCCACAAATTGCATTCTTTTGTCCAATTTCCAATACACGCAAAGTTTTTTACGGTTGTGTTACAAATCGGTTGATGGTGTTGACGCGGGCGGAAAGATGGTTTATGATGATGTGCGTAAGGCGAGGGGAGTCATACTTGGAAGGCAGCAGAAAAAATCCTTATTTTCCAATGCTTTCCGGCGACAAACTTCGTCAAAATAAAAAAGGAGGAAATATCCATGAACAACCTCAAGCGCGTCCTCAGCTTGGGTCTCACTGGTGCGATGCTCGCTGGGCTTCTCACCATGGGCGCCAGCGCTGCGGACTTCACGGACGCCGACAAGATCGCCCATGACGACGCCGTGAACACTCTGGTTGCCCTGAAGATCGTCGACGGTAAGCCCGACGGCAGCTTCGATCCTGAGGGCGACGTCACCCGTGCCGAGATGGCCAAGATGATCGCCGTGGCCATGAACGGCGGCAACAAGACCAACACCGGCGTCAAGACCAACCCCAGCTTCACCGACATCAAGGGTCACTGGGCTGAGAGCGAGATCGAGTACTGCCATGACCTGGGCATCATCTCCGGCCGTGGCGACGGCACCTTCGATCCCGGCGCCAACGTCACCGGTCTCGAGGCCACCAAAATGGTGCTGACCGCCCTGGGCTACAAGTCCGCGGCTTATCAGCTCACCGGTGCGGCCTGGGCCGTCAACACCGACGAGCTGGCCCGCAAGGCCAGCCCCACCCTCTATGAGGATCTGGAGACTGTCATGATGGCCGCCAACGCCACCCGTGACACCGCCGCCCAGCTGATCTGGAACGGCCTTCAGAACAACACCCGCATCGTCAACCCCGGCGAGAACAAGAACAACGGCGAGGTCTCCTGGAACTATGTTGACAGCGAGAACACCCTCCTGGAGGAGCGCTACGGCGCCACCGTGTGGGTCGGTACCTATGCCGGCAACGATGACAGCATCTCCACCGTGGACGACGGCTGCATCCAGCTGACCAACGCCGGCAATATCAAGACCGACGAGGCCTCCCGCACCGCCACTGTCACCTTCACCTCCGACCTGGGCATCGAGAACATCGGCGAGCAGGTCAAGGTGGTCTACAAGGACGTGACCGGCGGCACCCCCAACCGTCCTGACAAGAAGGACACCGTTTACGGCGTGTTCAACACCGGCGTGACCGAGGTCTATCGGGTCACCAAGAGCGACCTGCAGGACTCCGAGAGCTCCAGCAAGATCAAGTTCAACGACAGCAAGTACGAGCTCTCTGCCGCCTCCATCCCCACCGTGACCAACTACGTCACTTCCGGCACCGCCAACGTGGCCACCATCAACACCACCTGGCGCGGCGAGAAGAACGTGGACGAGATCAAGTTCACCTGCAACACTGACGGCAAGATCGACGGCGCTTATGTGACCGAGGTCAAGGCCGGCAAGGTCACCTCCGTGACCTCCAGCAAGGTGACTGTCTCCGGCGCCGGCACCTTCGAGATCGACAAGAACGACGTCTACGAGGGCATTGCCAAGGACGACGTGGTGGTCTACACCCGTTACTACAACGCCACCGACGCCAGCAAGGCCTACTTCACCGTGGCCAAGGCTGAGACCGCCGAGGGCAAGCTGGAAGGCTACAAGAACGACTCCGGCAAGCACGTCAACGTCACCGTGGACGGCACCACCTACAAGATCAACGGCGAGCCCGCTACCGGCACCATTGCCGACCTCACCGACGACGCCATTCGGAATCCCGGCAATGACTGCAAGATCGGCGACACCGTGAAGGTGTATCTGGCCGGCGGCAAGGTGGTTGCCATCCAGGCCATGGAGCAGACCGGCGGCAAGTACGCCCTGATCATTGACAACGATCCTTCTTCCAGCGGCAACAAGATCGATTCCAAGCTGAACCCCTACCGCATCACCGTCCTTCTGCCCGACGGCACCGAGAAGACCGTTGTCATCGACAAGAACTCCACCCCCGACGGTTCCGTGCCCGCCACCAAGGTCGTTCCCGGCTCTGACGAGAGCAAGTTTGTCAAGGGCGTGCTGGTGGAGTACACCTCCATTAACGACACCTCCATCAAGATCAAGAACGTGGTGGACGGCACTGGTATCACTGGCATCGCCACTGCCGACAAGTACAACGGCACCGGCAAGGTCAATGTGCCTGCCAAGGACAGCAACGGCAACGGCTCCGTCAAGATCTGGGACAAGGACACCAAGAAGCTGACCTATAACGGCACTACCGCTGCTACCGCCGCTTCCGACGCCGTTCTCTTCGTAAAGACCACTGGCGCCAACGGCGTCAAGTACAACGCCTACAACCTGCGTGACCTGGGCGTGTTCAGCCTGGAGAATGACACCACCTCCGCTGTTGACAAAACTGTCGCCGTGTTCCTGAACAGCGACGGCCTGGTGACCGCCGCCTATGTGGAGCTGCCCGCCAAGCCCGTCAGCGACAGTGCCGACACCCTGTACGGCATTGTCACCTCCGTGGACGGCCAGGTTGCCGATCCCACCGACAAGGACAACACCGTTTGGGCCTATAAGGTGGCCGTGGGCCGCGATGAGGATCTGGTGGTTCACATCGACGAGACCACCGCCTCCCTGAAGGCCAAGGACGTGGTCAAGTTCGACGAGAAGACCTCCACCGTCTATGAGACCGGCGACTTCATCAAGTTTGCCGCTTCCGCTGTCACTGCCGAGAAGATGAGCGCCCCCGTGGCCATTAAGAGCTTTGACGAGAAGGTCAACCTGCTCTCCTTCTACACCGCCACCGAGAAGGCCGACGTCAACTCCGCCTTTACCGGCAAGGGTGTTGTGGGCACCGAGACCGTGGATAAGGACGTAAAGATCTTCTACGTCAACGCCAAGGACGGCAAGGCCGGCGATGAGATCGGCGTGCAGGAGTTCAACCCCGACAACGGCTACGCCAATGCTGTGTACCACACCAACAGCAAGGGCCTGGTGGACGTGATCATCATCGAGACCTCCCGGGAGAAGAACATCCTGGCCAACGAGACTCTGGCTACCTTCGGCACCAAGGTGGAGATGACTCTGCCTGCCGCTCCCACCGCCACCACTGTCACCGGTAACGGCGGCGTGTATGAGGTCACCATGAACCCCGCTGCCGGCGCCAAGGTCATCAAGGGCGGCATCGTGACCATCTCCATCAAGTGCACCACCGCTCCCACTGATGCTGAGACCTTCACTCTGGGTGCTGACGCCAACATTGAGGACATCTCTGCCGGCGTTACCTTCACCAATAGTGATGCGAACGCGACCAAGACCATCACCTTCAAGGTGAAGACTTCCACTGCCGCTACCCTGACCCTCACTGCCGCGAAGTAAGATAGTCCCATACTTCTGAAAAGGCAAAAAAGGACCCCGGACGGATATTCCGTCCGGGGTCTTTCTATCGCCCCTGGAGCGCCCTCACCAAAGGGCCAGATAGTGGTATTCGTGCCCGTTGAGGTCGCAGCCGCCCGCCTTGGTCAGCCGGAAGCCCCCTTCCACCACCTCCAGGTATATCTCGTGGCCGGAGCCAATGTCCCGGCAGGGGTGCCCCGGCATGGCCAGGCCCTTGCGGTCGTCGAAGGCGCTCATGCTGTGGAACACCAGCACCGCCAGGGGCGTGAGGCCCAGGTCGATGACGCGCTGGGCCGCGCCGTCCCCGGTATAGGCCCCGGTGACCATTCGCACTGAGGTATCCAGCAGGGCAAAGTTCTCGTTGAACTCCTCCCGCAAAAAGTCGTCCTCCGCCTCCCAGATGTGGAGCTTGTAATTTTCTGTTTTGTGACTTGACATAGTCAAACCTCCCTTCAAACCGGGAGAAACAGCGCAAAAAGATACCCGAAAACGGCATACACCGTCTTCGGGGCCTTTTTGCGCTTTTTTGCACGCTCCTCCGTCTTTTATTCCACCGCCGTTACCGTCCCCGTCACTCCGTCAATGGCAAACCGCCAGGGACTGGTGTCCGTCTCCACATACCAGGTGGGCCGCAGCGTCACCGTCCCGGTGCCTGTGGCGGCGTATCCGGCGTACAAATTCGTCACCTGGGAACAGACATAGCCCTCCCGGTTCAGTGCCTCCAGGAACCGGGCCAGGGCGGTGGCGGCGTCAATGGTCTCCTCCCCCGCCATCGTCTCCTCCGTCCCCGCCAGGCGGCGCAGAGAGAGATGTTCCAGCCCCTCCGTGCCCCAGGTCAGCTCCGCCGTCCACTCCGGTACGGGGGCCCCGTCCCAGAGCTGGACATAGCGCAGGACGGTATCGTCCCCCTGCTCCTCCCGCCCGGTATAGCGGGCCTGGAAGCCCAGAGAGGCAAGCAGCTCCAGTCCCTGGGCAGTCATGTCGGCGGTCTCCGGCGGATAAGCGCCCTTCAGCGCCGCCTCCAGCTCTCCCGAGGCGGACACGGTCACGGTGCCCCGCGTCCCCTCCCAGGTGGTGCGGGCGCCCACCGTCCTGTGGCCGGTGAGCTCTCCCGCCAGCTGGGCGGCCTCCGCCTCCCCCGGCGGCTCCAGGGCCACCCGCCGGCCGGTGAGCTCCAGCTCTCCCGGCACCTCGGCGGGCAGGAAGGAGATCTCGTTTTTCTCCATCATGGCAATGACCCGCTGCCGGGTCTCCCGCTGGTTTTGCTCATTGCGCCAGTAGCGCTGACCCACCATGACCAGCAGGGACACGTTGACGATCACCAGCAGCAGGATAATGATGTTTTTGATCTTCGACCAACCCATGGTGACACTCCTATCTCCCGGTCATTCCTCTGCCACCCAGCCGGCGGTCAGCTCCAGCTGGCCGTTGTCGCTGTAGCGCAGCGCCAGCTTCCCCCCCGCCTGGGGCAGGGAATCCATCGCGGCGGCGGCCAGCCGCTCCCCCGGCACAGTGGCGGTCAATCCCGTCCCTGCGCAAGCGCGCAGGTTCAGGCTGAAATCGCTGATCCGGTGGCCCTTGACGGAGAACCAGGCCGCCTCCCCGGTCTCCCCTGTCCACACGGGGACGCCGCCCAGCCGGGCCTGGAAGCGCACCAGCCAGCCCTCGGCGGTGGCCTCCACCCCGGAGAGGACATAGCCCATCTCACCCTTCCAGGGCCCCACCGCCCGGTTCAGCAGCTCCCAGGCGGTCTCGGCGGCCTCGGCGGCAGTAGGCGTCTCCCCCTGGCCGCTCACCGCGTAGCGGCTCTCCTCCCCGGCGTGGAAGGTCACCTTTCCCGCCGCGCTCAGCCGCAGCCGGTCTCCATTTTCGTTGATGGCCAGCTCGCCTGCGGACTCGTAGGCGAAATCCACCCCGGACTGAAAGCCCAGGGAGCCCAGCACCCGCTCCAGCGCCTCCCGGTCTCCCACCAGATCCGGAGAGGAGGCGGCGTATATCTGGGGCTGGGGCGCGACCATGGGCACCAGCACAAAGGGATCCAGGGTTCCGTAGGTCTTGTCATATTGGGTCAGCGTGTAGGCGAAGGCCGCGCCGTTGGGGCTGAATTCCCCAAGGACTTCCTCCAGGTGCCCCTCATAGACCACCTGGGTGCGGGCGCGGCGGTAAACGTTGCCCGTCCGCCAGCACAGCCATACCTCCGTACCGTCCCAGGCCAGCAGCAGCGCCTCTGCCTGCCCGGAAATGTCTTGCCCGCTGCCCAGCCAGTCCGACAGCACACTCATAGGCGGCGTGCCCTGAAAGGCGCAGTACAGCCCCGGCGCTTCCATCAGCTCCTGGAACTGGCGGCGGGTCATGCTCTCCGCCGTACCGGCGGTGGCGAAGCCCTCCCCCAGCAGGTAGGAGATCCGGTCAAAGGCCCGGCCCACCAGATTTTCGTCATAGCTCACCCCATAGAGCCCCATACCGTTGCGCACCGATACCAGATAGGGGGCCACCGCCTCATAGCGGGGCTGATCCACCGTTGAGACCGGCTCCGCCGGTTCGGCCATCCAGTCCTGCATCTGAGAGAACATGGGGGTCTGGAGGGCCAGCAGCACCGCTGAGCAGGTCAGCGCCAGAATGAGCGCGTCCTTGCACAGCTCCACCACCCGCTGTCTGGCGGTGGGCCTGGCCATGGGCGGCGACCACTTACGCCTTGCCATTCTTCGGCCCCCTCACTGGCAGCTCCACCCGGATGGTAAGGCCGGGCTCGGGCTTGTCCACGATGCGGATATCTCCCTGATGCTGGTCTACGATCTCCTTGGCGATGGACAGCCCCAGGCCGGTGCCGCCCGACTCCCGGGAGCGGGCCTTGTCCACCCGGTAGAACCGCTCAAAGATGCGGCCTCTGTCCTGCTTGGGGATGCCGATGCCGTTGTCGCTGACCTCCAGCCATACCCGGCCGCTGTCCAGCTTCCCGGCAGAGACCTCGATCTTCCCTCCGTCTGGAGTATATTTGATGGCGTTGGACACCACGTTCATCATCACCTGGGTCACCCGCTCCCGATCCGCCGTGATCTGGGGCAGTCCCGGCTCCAGCACCATGGTCAGGCTGTGGCCGTGGCGCTGGGCCTCCATCATGTTGGCGCTGACCATGCTCTCGATGGCTTCGGCAAAGGAAAAGGAGGTCAGGTTCAGCTCTCCCCGGCCGGAGTCGAACCGGGACAGGGTGAGCAGGTCCTGGACAATGTGAGCCATCCGGTCAGACTCGCTGAGGATCACGCTCAAAAAGTTTTTTTCCGTGTCCGCCGGCAGGGCCCCGGCGTTGTCCACCAGGGTCTCGGCATAGGAGTGGATATTGGTCAGGGGGGTGCGCAGCTCGTGGGAGACGTTGGCCACAAACTCCTTGCGCATCTCCTCGGTCTTGTGCCGTTCGGTCACATCGTGGATCACCACCAGCACGCCGGTCTGCTCCCGGTGCTCCTTGTCAAAAAGCGCCATCAGCAGCTCCAGGCTTCGTCCTCCCAGCTCCAGGCTGGCGGAGACATAGCCCTCCCGCCGGTCGGCCAGCAGCTCCTCCTGGATCGCCCCGCCGCCGAAGATGGCGGCGTAGTCAATGACCTCCCCCACCGGAAGCGGCCGGCCCAGCATCTCCTCGGCGGCGGGGTTGGAGTGGATGATCTCCCCCCTGGGCGTAAAGGCCAGCACCCCGTCGGTCATGCACAAAAAGAGGGTGTCCAGCTTGTTGCGCTCGTTTTCCACCTCCTGGATGGTGTTTTTCAGCTGCCCCGCCATGTTGTTGAAGGTGGCGGTGAGCACGCCGATCTCATCCCTGGAGTCCACCTCGATCTTGTGGGAGAAATCGCCCTCCGCCACCTCCTCCGCGCCCTCGGTGAGCCGTTCAATGGGGGTGATGAGGGTCTTGGACAGCAGGAAGGAGAGCAGTACGGAAATGGCGATGCCAAAGGCCAGCGCCTCCAGGATGAGGGTCACCATCTGACCGGTCAGGTTCTGCACGGTCTGCTTGTTGTCCTTGATGTAGACCACATAGTCCCGCCCTCCCCGGCAAATGGGGATGGCCACGTCCATATAGGCCGCCGAGGCGTCGGAGGCGTCCCCCACCGTCCCGGTGAGGGCAGCGGAGAGGTTGTGGGTCATAGGCAGGTTCCCGCTGTGCTCGGCGCTGTCAGAGCTGGTCAGGCATGCGCTGGTGGCGGCGTCCAGCACATAATAGTTCCGGGTCTGGCCGTCCACGCCCAGATTGCCTGTATAGGTGCGCAGCATCTGCCCGATCTGCTCCGCACCGTCCTCCTCGTCCTCGGCGGCATTTTGCAGATCCTGGACGAACTCCACGTCATTTTGGAACACGCTTTGCATCTGGTCGTAAAACTGGTTGAGATAAAACCCGGACACCGAGTTCACCAAAAATGCGCCCACCACGGTCATCAGCGAGATAATGAGCAGCGTCATGATGAGCATGAGCTTCATATGCAGGCTGCGGAACACAGGGCCACCCCCTTTGGGAAAATGGAAAGGAATTATGCGGGGATATATCAGGAGATCTGATAGACCCGCAGGGTGCTGTAGGGACGCTTGGGATCCTTGGGTTTGGAGATCAGCTCTCCATCCACCAGCCGGTAATCGTATTTGGCCTCGTCATAGGCCGCCACGGTGAGGCCCGCCTCCCCGGCCACGACGCCGCAGACCGCCCCCTTGAGCCGGTGGCGGGAGACGGGGCGGAGGGTCTCGTCATAGCCCATCAGGGTGCCGCTGCCCGAGCAGACCCAATAGCGGCCCGCCCGGTCGGCCCAGGCTCCCCACTGCTTGTCCTTCACGAGAAGCTGTTGGCGGATGGACAGATCCCCGGGATCCAGGAGCCACAGGCCCTGGGTATAAGAGGACAAAAACAGGGTATCCCCACTGGGAGAAAAGGCGACATCCCAATTGCACCAGCCGGGCAGCTCCACCCGGCCCAGCAGATTCAGCTCGGCGTCCAAACGGAAAAGCGTGGTTTTTTGCGCGAGATAGTCCGTCCTGACCAAATAGAGGCCCTCTCTCCGCAGAAGGAACCGGGTGTTCTGTTCCACTTCTGCCTGGGAGCCCTGCCGCCCCTCCAGATCAAGCCAGGACAGCCGCTGGCACTCTTCATCGCTGGTATCGGAAATATAGACGCGCTCCTGGGTGACCGTCATCACGCTGGTAAATTGGGGCAGGGCCCTGCTCCATCGGGGCCGCCCATCCGGCCCAAACCGGGCGACTGCATAGGCGGGGGGGCCGTAGTCGGAGGCGAAGAGGAAGCCACCCCAAAAGCCCCCGTCGGGCAGCAGACGGAATACCTTGGGGTCGCTGGCGGCCACCGCCCGGCCCTCACATTCCAGGGGCTCCTGCCAGGGCAGAATATCCTGGGAGTCGTAGTCGATGACGCTTCCCGTGGAGAAGCCCATTTCGCTCCACCCCTGGGAAAGAGACACGATCCTCCCGCCCTCGATGCGGCAGGTCTTATCAGGGTCAAAGCCCCCCTGGGGCCCCACGCACACAAGGCCCTTGTCCGCCTCCAGCCGCCAGAGCTGGTTGGCGGGGGACAGGTACTGCCCCTCCCCGTCCGTCGGGGTCAAAATGTGATACTTACTGTCCGTCTCCATGGAATAACCGGCCGACACCACCATTTGGGGCAGCTCCTGAATGACCTCTGCCCGGGTCGTACTCTTGAGTTTGGGCGGGTCGGGGTGGTTCGCCAGCCAGGCGTCTGCCCGGGCCTCGTCCCGAGCAGCGGGCTTTGTGGGCGGAAATTCCTTGTCCGCCCACAGGGGCAGGCCCAAAAGGGCCGCCGTCAGTTTCAGCTGTTCACAGGCGTCCCCCTTCTTCCAGACGGCTCTCAGCCGCTTCTCATCCTCAGGGGGAAGGCCCAGAGCTTCCCGAAACAGCCGGATGTTCCCCGGCTTGTTTTCATTCTCATAGGGATTTAAAAGGTGCCCTGTCAGCCTCTTTCCGGCCTGAAAGAGCTCAAAACTTACCACATCGTCGTCAAAAAGAGCGGCGGAGAGCACCACTGCCTGGGGCAGCCTTCGGGAGAGCTTCTTCCCCTCCCGCTCTACGCTGCCCCACTGAAACTCCTCCTGATAAGCGGAGACGAACCCCTCTGCCCACTGTCCCACCAAAGCCTTGGGCAGCAAAGCGGAGACCTCCTCCAAAGAGGCCCCTTTCACATGCAGGTTGCCCAGCTTTGTTCCCAACGGTCTATCCCTCCTGGTGGAACAGATAGCCCAGCCCCCGCCGGGTGATGATGAACTTGGGGTTGGCCGGGTCGTCCTCCACCTTCTCCCGCAGCCGCCGCACGGCCACGTCCACCGCCCGCACGTCGCCCACATAGCCGTCGTAGTTCCACACGTGCTCCATCAGCGCCTCCCGGGAGAAGACCTTCTCCGGCTGGGCGGCCATAAACTTCAAAAGCTCGAACTCCCGCTGGGTCAGATCCAGGGCCTTTCCATCCTTGAAGGCCATGAGCAGGGCGATGTCCACCAGAATACGGCCCCGCTCCAGCCGCTGTCCCTCCCCCGCGCCAGAGTCGGTGGGCTGGGCGGTGAGCATTTCGGTGCGGCGGATGTTGGCCTTCACCCGGGCCAGCAGCTCCCGCATGGAGAAGGGCTTGGTTATGTAGTCGTCGGCGCCCAGCTCCAGGCCGAAGACCTTGTCGCTCTCCTCCTCCCGGGCGGTGAGCATGATGATAGGGGTAGAGCGGTTGCGCTCCCGCACCGACTTACACACATCGAAGCCATCCATCCGGGGCAGCATCAGATCCAGCAGGATCAGGTCGGGATCCTGCTCCAGAGCCAGCTTCAACCCGGTCTCTCCGTCGTAGGCCTCTATAGTGTCATAGCCCTCCTTGCCCAGGTTGAAGGCCAGGATATCCACGATATTCTTCTCATCTTCCACAATGAGGATCTTCTTGCTCATTTTGTTCCTCCCGCCTCTCGGCTCATGTATTCCTTCGCTTTCAAAATACACGCCACGGTCTTGGCGTCAGTCAGCTCTCCCGTCATGACCCGCTGGACCAGCGTCTCAAAATCAGCGTGTCTGACCTCCAAAAACTCGTCGGCGTCCAAATGCTGTTCGCCAAACTTCAGTCCCCGGGCCAGGTACATATGTAGCACCTCTCCGGAAAATCCGGGGGAGGCCAGAAGACAGCCCAGGTAGATAAACTCCTCCGGCTGCGCCCCGATCTCCTCCCGCAGCTCCCGAAGAGCCGCGTCCCTATGGGGCTCCGACGGGGAGTCCAGCTTCCCTGCGGGCAGCTCCTCCACGACCCGGCCAAAGGGGTAGCGGAACTGCCGCACGGTATAGACCGTGCCGTCCTCCTCCATGGGCAGCACACATACGCCGCCGGGATGCTCCACCACCTCGCGGCTGGCCAGCGCTCCGTTGGGCAGCCGGGCCGTATCCTGGCGCAGCGTTACGATTTTCCCCCGAAAGAGGACTTTGCTGTCCACCGTCTCCTCCCGAAGCTCCATCTCATCACCTCATTATGACACAGATCTCATATCCATATGTAGATAGTATATCACAAGAAAATCCATTCCGCCACCTTAATCTTTTTGTTTTTCTCCCCAGCCGCCCCTTCCAATCTTTACAGCTGTACCTTCCTGCTCTAAAGTCCTATAATCGTAAAAGAAACAGCAAAGGAGGCCCCTCTATGACCATCCAACCCATCGGCGACGCCGGCGGCGCCCTCTGTCTCAGCGCCGCCGACCTCTCTCCCTACGGCTTTTCCCCCTCCACTCTCACCCTGGAGCAGGCTCTATCCCTCATCAAAGACGCCTACCGCCGGGCGGGCATCCCTTTGGAGGGCACTGTAGAGCTGGAGCTCTACCCCGGTCAGTGGGGGGTCATGCTCTTCGCCCATACCGGCGGCGAAATGCCGGCCCGGCCCATCCCCCGCCGGCCCCTTCGCCGAGGGCGCATCCGCCGGGAACCTACATAATTTCACGTTTACTTTTTTCCAAAGTATGGTATAATGGGGAACAGCCCTTCAAAGGAGGAGGTGACCCCCATGGACAAAAAAGGCGTCAAGCCCATCGCCAAAAACGCAAAAGCCTTCCACGACTATTTTGTGGAGGAGCGTTACGAGGCCGGCGTCGTCCTCTCCGGCACGGAGGTCAAGTCCATCCGCCAGGGGGGTGCCAACCTGAAGGACAGCTGGTGCCAGGTAAAAGACGGTGAGCTGTGGCTCTACGGGGTACATATCAGCCCCTATGAAAAGGGTAACATCTTCAACAAAGATCCCCGCCGCACCCGCAAGCTGCTCATGCACCGCCGGGAGATCATGCGCCTTTTGGGCACCGTCCAGCGGGACGGACTCACCCTTGTCCCGCTGTCCCTCTACTTCAAGGACTCCAAGGTAAAAGTGGAGGTGGGCCTGTGTAAGGGCAAGAAGCTCTACGACAAGCGGGCCTCCGCCGCGGAGCGGGACTCCAAGCGGGCCATGGATCGGGCCATGAAGTCCTATAACCGGTAAAGGGCGCGGGCTTTCTCACAGCCCGCCGGAATGAATCGAAACGAGAAAGGATGAAGCGCTATGAGCAACCCTATCGTGACCATCGAAATGGAAAACGGCGGCGTCATCAAGGCCGAGCTCTATCCCCAGGTGGCCCCCAACACGGTGAACAATTTTATCTCTCTGGTGAAAAAGGGCTTCTATAACGGCACTATCTTCCACCGCTGTATCCCCGGCTTTATGATCCAGGGGGGCGATCCTCAGGGCACGGGCACCGGCGGGCCGGGATACACCATCCCCGGCGAGTTTACCTCCAACGGCTTCAAAAACGATCTCAAACACGACCGGGGCGTCCTCTCCATGGCCCGGACTATGATCCCCGACTCGGCGGGCAGTCAGTTCTTCCTCATGGTGGCCCCCGCCCCCCATCTGGACGGGGAATATGCCGCCTTCGGCCAGGTCGTGGAGGGAATGGACGTGGCCGACAGGATCGTCCTCGCCCCCCGGAACGTCTATACCGACAAGCCCAACCAGGATCAGCGGATGAAAAAGGTCACTGTGGATACCTTCGGGGTGGACTATCCGGAGCCGGAAAAATCATAAATCTCTCAGGCCCCAGCGGGCCGTCACGGCGGCTGATGCCGCCTCGACGGGGGCGTACTGGTTTCGACGGGGGCGTGGAAGTGGGAATAGCGGGCGGATGCGCCTAACATCCTTAAAATGGGCAAAAAACAATTAAACGCCAACAATAACGTTGAGCTTGTCGCGGCTTAAGCCGTGACCGTCCCGCCCGAGAGGGCCACGGCTTGGGACGGGGCGTCGTTGCGTGGCGAACGTGAGTGCGGCAAAGCTTTGAGCCCACCATGCACAATGAAGCTACCAAGCCTATGAGTGTGTCAGCCCACGCTTAGGTAAGGGAATGTAAAGGACTGTCTGCGCCCGGAGAAGTTCCCATGAAAATGCTTTCGGACGGGGGTTCGACTCCCCCCGCCTCCACCATAATGAATAGACACCGCTTTTCGAACATTTTTATCGAAAAGCGGTGTCTATCATTTTCTGGAAACCTTGCAGCACAGGCTTTCACACTTTTCTGTGTCTTGGAATTGATTTTTCAAAACACCACAAACTCAAAATACGTAGGCCAATGAAGAAAACCAAATTTATTTCATTGTCAATTTGTACCGAATAATGTATAATACTTTATCATAGAAAAAATTTTTAAAGAGGTGTTTTTATGGAAAATCTCCCCATCAGAAAAATTATTGACAAAATAGGTAGTGGCGAAATTCGTATTCCTTCTTTCCAGCGAGGATTTGTATGGGAGCCTGATGCTATCGCTTTTCTCATGGATAGTCTCTTTAAAGGATATCCTATTGGCGCAGTCCTTTTGTGGAGAACCAAGGAGCAATTGGTAAATGAAAGACAGCTTGGTTGCTTCACGTTACCAGTTCCAGCAAAAGATTATCCCGTAGACTATGTTTTGGACGGTCAACAACGTTTAACTTCTATCTTTTCCGTGTTTCAGACAGAGTTGTCACCAGAGGATAACCCAAATTGGAAAGATATATATTACATTATTGGAAAAGGCCAACAGTTCCAAGAAACACAGTTCGTCCCACTATCCCCTGATGAGGTGGATTTGACAAAGCATTTCCCACTGTCTGTACTATTTGATTCTGTTAAATATAGGAGGGCAACAGAAACTTTAGATGATGATACAAAACAAGAAATAGACAAATTGCAAGAAATTTTTAAAGAAGTTACCATACCTGTGCAAATGATGGAAACAGAGGATAAAAATATTGTTGCCATCGTGTTTGAGAGAGTTAATCGTACTGGCATTCCCCTCAACTCTTTCCAATTGCTTACCGCTTGGAGTTGGAGTACGGATTTTGACCTCCAGGAAAAACTTGATGAATTGTCTGATGAGTTAGCTGGATGTGGATTTGATGGAATCGCAGAAGACCAGAATCTTTTGTTGAAATGCTTTACAGGATACATTCTAAACGATACCTCTCCTGGCGCATTGATGAATTTGAGTGGCGATATGATTCGCGACAACTTTGACTCAATAAAAAATGGGCTGAAATCTACGATTGATTTTCTCAAACAGCAGCTCAATCTATATTCTATACAATATATGCCATATCCAGCCATGATCATATCATTAGTTAAATTTTTTGGTTCTAGAAAAGCAAATGGCCAACTGTATACCGACAAACAGCGCAAACAGTTAATCAAATGGTTCTGGAGAAGTTGTTTCTCCAGAAGATATTCCAGCGGTGTTAATGATGCGCACCGCACAGATCTTGTTGCGATGACGAAATTGCGTGCTGACGAAAACGTTGACATCTGTACATTCAAATGTGATATATCAACATCGTTTTTCCTGATAAATCAATTCAGCATTTCCAGCGTTAATACGAAAACTTTTATTGCAATGCTGGCATCAAATGGGCCACGGTCTTTTATATCTGGTGCTAATGTTGACCTTTCCATCACTTTGAAGCAGGCAAGTTCCAAGGAATTCCATCACATTTTTCCAGATAAGTTCTTGCAGCGTAGCGGAAAAGAAAAGAAAGAAATCTATCCGCTTGCAAACTTCTGTTTCTTAAACAATGCTGATAATCAGAAAATTAAAGACAAGGCGCCTTCAGATTATATGAGCCTGATGAATGTCTCCTCTATTCCTGAAGTGCTGAAAGCAGCTATCTGCCCTCCCGATACTTTTGAAATGGAATACGACAAGTTCTTATCTGCAAGAGCTGAAATGCTTTTGAGTTACGCAAACATGTTGATTAATTAGGCAAATAGGTTCCACCTTTCGAACTCTTTTATTAAAAAGTGGGAGTCGGCATATTTGGAAGGCACTACACCGCAGGGCTTACCGACGTTTTATAGGGAGTTGGCATCTATTTTGTCAGGGTGTTACATCTCAGAAGTTCCCACCACCGTTCCGTTTCCGGCTTTGCCGAAAACTGCACTCTGGTGGGAACTTCTTTCCTTTCCCCCGCGACCCGCTGCGCTGGGCTTGCGGAGGAGGAGATAGGGAACCGCATATCGAAAGCGGGCGCCCTCGCCAGAATAAGTTGACAGGCCGCCAAAGGGTTGGCCTGTCAACTTTTTACCATATGGAATACACTGTCGCAGTCCTCTCACGATTGACTTTTTCTTCGCCAGGCTTTAATATAAGAACTACCCACCTGCCCATGGCAGAGAAACCAAGGAGGCCCCCATGAACCAACTCTTACGCTCCCACGCCGACGCCATCGTCACCGAAGCCATCCGGCAGGTACAGCCCGACGAGGCCGTCCGCCGTGTCCTCTCCGGCCGTTCCTTCGACGGAAAGGGCCGCCTTCTTTTGATCGCCGCGGGCAAGGCGGCCTGGTCTATGGCCCGGGCCGCCTGGGACTGCCTGGGAGACCGGCTCAACGGCGGCGTGGTCATCACCAAGCACGACCACGCCCAGGGCCCCATCGGGCCCCTCACCATCCGGGAGGCCGGCCACCCTGTCCCCGACGGGGACACCTTCTCCGCCACAGCGGAGGCCCTGGCTCTCACCCGGGACTTGACGGCACAGGACGTCGTCCTCTTCCTCCTCTCCGGCGGAGGTTCCGCCCTTTTCGAGTCTCCCCTCATCCCCCAGGAGGCGCTCCAGGACGTGACCCGGCAGCTTCTGGCCTGCGGGGCGGACATTGTGGAGATGAACACCGTGCGTAAGCGGCTCTCCGCCGTGAAGGGCGGCCGCTTCGCCCAGCACTGCGCCCCCGCCCATGTGCTGGCCATCGTCCTGTCCGATATTATCGGCGACCCGCTGGACATGATCGCCTCCGGCCCCGCCTACCCCGACGCCTCCACCTGTGCCGACGCTTTGGCGGTGGCGGAAAAATACGGCCTGAAGCTCTCCGGAGCCGCCTCCGCCTGTCTCCGGGAGGAGACCCCCAAGACGCTGAACAATGTGGAGACCCATATCACCGGCTCCGTCCGAGAGCTCTGCCGGGCCGCCGCACAGGTCTGCCGGGAGCTGGGCTATGAGCCCGTCACCCTCACCGACTGCCTGGACTGCGAGGCCCGCGAGGCCGGCGCCTTCCTGGCCGCCATCGCCAGAAGCCACCAGGATAGCGACAGATCTCTGGCCTTCCTGGCCGGGGGCGAGACGGTGGTGCACCTGACAGGCAAGGGCCTGGGCGGCCGCAACCAGGAGCTGGCCCTCTCCGCCGCCCAGGGCCTCTCCGGCCTGAGGGATACCGCCCTCTTCTCCGTGGGCAGCGACGGCACCGACGGCCCCACCGACGCCGCCGGCGGCTATGTAGACGGCGACACCCAGGCCCAGCTGGAGGGCCAGGGCGTGAAGATATTTGAAGTTCTCAAGGACAATGACGCCTACCACGCCCTCCAGAAAAGCGGGGGCCTTATGGTGACAGGGGCCACCGGCACCAATGTCAATGACGTGGCGGTGCTCCTCATCCACCGCTGAACCCCGGGAGGACATATATATGAGCAAGATCTATGAGATTTATGGTTTTGGCGCCCACGCCATGACCCGCTCCCTTATGGAGGCGGCCAATGTGGCCGCCATGATCCCCGCCGGGGGCACCGTGGCCCTCAAGCCCAACCTGGTGGTGGCCGCCTCCCCCGACAGCGGCGCCACCACCCATCCCGGCGTCCTCTCCGGCGCCATCGAGTACCTCCAGGCCCATGGCTTCGAGGATATCGAGATCATCGAGGGCTCCTGGGTGGGCGACCAGACCGGCCGGGCTATGCGGGCGGCGGGCTACGACGAAGTCTGCGAGGAGTACGGCGTGCCCTTCTACGACCTGAAGGGCGACCAGACCACCCCAGTGGACACCCCCTTTGGGCCCATTCAGATCTGCCGCCGGGCCCTGGATGTGGATTTTCTTATCAACCTGCCCGTGCTCAAGGGCCACTGCCAGACCGTTATGACCTGCGCCCTGAAAAACTGCAAGGGCTGCATCTCCGACAGCGAAAAGCGCCGCTTCCACGCCGCGGGGCTTATGAAGCCCATCGCCGCCCTGGCCTGCGCCCTCAGGCCCCAACTGACCATTGTGGACAGCATCTGCGGCGACCTGGACTTTGAGGAGGGCGGGAACCCCGTCCCCACCGGCCGCATGTACCTGGGCACCGATCCGGTGCAGCTGGACGCTTACGGCTGCCGCCTTATGGGCCTGGAGCTGGAGGACGTGCCCTACATCGGCCTTGCCCAGCAGTGGGGCGGCGGCTCCACCCACATCGCCCCCGACGATATCATCCCCCTCAACGATCCCGCCCAGGCCGGCGCCTACCCCAGTCCCTCCGGCCGGGTGGGCCGGCTGGCCAAACAGGTGGAGGCCGACCAGGCCTGTTCCGCCTGCTACGCCGCCCTTATCCGCGCCCTCCACACCTGCGGCGGAGCTCACGGCGTCCCCATCGCCATCGGACAGGGCTGGCAGGGCAAACCCTTCCAAGGGCTGGGCATCGGCCGCTGCTGCGACTGCGCCGAACAGCAGGTCAAGGGCTGTCCCCCCACCGCCGAGGCCATCGCCAAGGCTCTTCGTGACTGCTCCTCAGATTTCTCGAAGTAGATCACATGCCAGCCGTAGTAGTCGGCGTCTTCTCCGTTGTGGCAGACAAGGCCG